>NZ_JAQDGZ010000068.1:0-531 GCF_027663865.1 Coprococcus sp. AF99-45 | reverse complement strand
GTGTGGAGTTTTGCTCATGGCTACAACTATTATTATTTGGAGGTGAATATATGTCAAAAACGTCTTATATTTGTAATTGCGATGTAATTCATGAGGATATTGTGAATGATGTGAAATCCAAGATGCAGCCAAAAGATGATTATATCCAGTTGGCTTCTTTGTTTAAGCTATTTGGAGATGGAACTAGAGTACAAATCTTACACGCTCTAGAACAGAGTGAGATGTGTGTATGTGATCTTGCAGTGCTACTGGGGGTAACAAAATCTGCAATTTCGCATCAGTTAAAGGCATTACGCCTAGCGAATCTGGTAAAATTCCGTAAAGAAGCACAGATAGTTTACTACTCGCTGGCAGATGATCATGTGAAAGAGATTATTGACAAGGGATTTGAGCATCTTTGGCAGAAATAATATTTTTTAATATCATAGTTGAGTAATTGAACAATTAAACAAATTATAAGGAGATTATCATGAAACGCACATTTCTATTAAAAGGGTTGGACTGTCCAAATTGTTCCGCAAAAATTGAAAA
>NZ_JAQDGZ010000067.1:0-634 GCF_027663865.1 Coprococcus sp. AF99-45 | reverse complement strand
TTAAATCTGTCCACCTCACTTTCTTAAAATAAAATATACCTAGTTTTTTCAAATTTCTGCAATATGCGATTGCTTCTTCAGCTGTACACTTGTGGATTCTTTTGTAAGACATAACAGATCCATATCTTACTTCATAGTATTTGCAACACTCACGAATACTCTTCCATTTCTTATTAAATGCATAGAAGATATATTTACTGTTATTGATATTCATAAATTGAAACCTTCTTTTTATTTCAATGTATAAAATACCTGATCTCAGGAAATTGTATAAATGATTTTGCAGAAACGCAAAATTTAGATTTAACAGTTGAAAAGATAAAAATGAATTGAATTAGAATAAAAAACGGAATAATTATACAAACATAGGGGAACTAACATTAAAGGTTACACAATATGCATGAGTATGTATGAGTATGCATTTGGGAAAAAGCATTTGTGACCATTTTTTGACCATGTACTCCAATGTACTCCACAACACTACAGTACACTCCATGCCGTTGTCAGAACTTTCAGACAACTTTTCCGACCATAAAAAAATCCCTCAACCACGCGCTTTATCGCGTTTTTGTAGGGTTAAAATTATCAGGCGGTCGGTGTTAGTTCACCAGTCATATCAAAATCTCCTTATTTT
>NZ_JAQDGZ010000066.1:220-668 GCF_027663865.1 Coprococcus sp. AF99-45 | reverse complement strand
TAAGAATGCACAGATTGAACATTAATATTGTATTTTTCACAGCACTCTTTCAAATTTTTATACTCATCACCTCTATAGTAAAATACATCCGTTTCCAGACTTTGCTTCCTTCTCAGACAATGTCGGAAAGCTTCTTGGATCGAACAGTTCTTTCGCCACGCTCTATTGCGTACTGCTTTTAATGACACATCAAATTTTGTACAGCATGCCGACAAAGACGAGTATAAAACCGACTCCCATTCAAAATAATCCTCCATCTTTTTATTATAGTAATATTCAACCGCCTCTACTTTACCCTTTTTCGTTCTCCACATATAACCATAAACGCTGCTGACATTTATACCAAGTTTGTGGCAGCAGTCACTCAAATCATGATAAATACTATCCCGGAATACAAATGTTCTGGAATCTATTTTTTGTCCTTCCTGCTTTTCAATACGATTGATAT
>NZ_JAQDGZ010000066.1:0-210 GCF_027663865.1 Coprococcus sp. AF99-45 | reverse complement strand
GCATCCAAATGCTCTGCAACATGATGTAAATGTAATATATTCCTGTCCGCAGAAATACATTTTTCGTTTATTATGATAATTCAGATAGCTGGCAAATGCATGCCGCAATAGAAAATGTTTTTTTCTCGCATATCTTCTGACGCAAACCGATTTAATATTGTAAGCCTCACAACAAGCTGCAAAACTATCATAAGTCACATGGTTATATGT
>NZ_JAQDGZ010000065.1:0-734 GCF_027663865.1 Coprococcus sp. AF99-45 | reverse complement strand
ACTTCCAAAGACTTAAAGGCAGTCAGCGAAGCCCTGTCCTATCTCCAGAGAAAGGGACTTTCCACCGTGGAGGATTTGGAAAACTTTATAGAAACGTCCGGGAAATCTGCCGCCGACTACCGAAAGCAGATGAAGCCAAAGGAAACCCGCAGCAACGTGATTGACGCTATCCTTGCCGCCCGGACGGACTGTAAGGAATGTAAGCCCGTTTATGAGAAATACCAGAAGATATTTTTCAAGAAAACTAAGGAAAAATTCAAGCTGGAACACCCGGAGGTTGCCCGGTTTGAGAAAGCCAGTGCCTACCTTGCCAAGCACCCGGATGATAAGGACAGCACGAAAAAGGAGCTTTTGCAGGAACAGGCGAAGCTTGTGGGCGAAATCGCAGACTTGAAAGTACCGTTGACCGAGGTGCAGGAAGATTTGAAGAAGCTGCGGGACATCCGCTACTGGGTACGGAAAGCCACACCCGGCACAGAGGAAAGCAAAGAGCCGCCCAAGAAGCAGCCCCTCAAAGAAGTCTTGCAGGATAAGGCTGACGAGAAGAGAGCACAGAAAAACGCCCCGGCGCAGACGAAACACAAACAACAGGATATGGAACTTTAACAGGCACTTGCCATTTTCAGATTGAGAATGATAAGTGCCTTTTCTTTTTTACAAGGAGGAATTGATTTGAATGTATTTGAAGCTGTGAAGCAGTCCGTTACGACAAGACAGGCTGCGGAGCATTACGG
>NZ_JAQDGZ010000064.1:0-779 GCF_027663865.1 Coprococcus sp. AF99-45 | reverse complement strand
GCAAGTAGCCTTGCCCATATTTCCTGTTTCACGTATTCGGGTTTATATGCATGGAAATTACTCAGCCCAATGGTATATTTCAGTTTCCTGAATGAGGATTCAATGTTTCATCTGGCATTGTACAAGGTTTTGATACGTTCCACAGGGAATTCATCACGTGGCAGATTGGTCACGATGCACTCGTATGTAGAAGTGCTGATAGGGAAGCGTAGAATACGGAAGGACAGCTCATATGTATCATAACTTCCATATTCAATGTAATCGAAAGCAGCTGCCTGATCAACAAAGCGTATGTAACCTTCTGTGTGGATGTCTGCCAAAACTTTTTTCGAATGGCTCCGGACCAGTATGACGCTGACATCAATATCGAAGGATTTCGCATCTGGAAAATTAAAATTGCCGACCAGTCCTTTGGAATGGATATCCTTGGTACGGAACAGGAAATACTGTCCCTGTTCCACAACATGTGCCATGTTGTTATAAGAGCAATAGCCGCGGTCACCGATATAGATATTTTTTATTCCATCCAAAACATCGTGCCGGTCAACAGTAGTAGTCTGGTGATGAGAAAGCCGGAGTGCTGAAAAAAGTGCAGGTAGAGCCATCGGCAGCCAGGAAACGGTAATGCGAATCCATAAAGGAAGCGGGCGGCAATTCCATGGAAGCGGAATTAAAGTGCCGGAATACAGCTTCCAGCGCATCAGGTTTAAGCTTTGCGCGCTGCTGGCTGAGAGCAGAAGCGGTTGGTATGGAAGAATCCAGTCCCCAGAAATCAAGCA
>NZ_JAQDGZ010000063.1:0-1222 GCF_027663865.1 Coprococcus sp. AF99-45 | reverse complement strand
TAAACGTTAACTAAATGACATTGGTTCAGTACCCTCACAATTACGCGCAAAAATCCATTCCAAATCAGCTGCTCCGATAGGATTTTTGCCTTCCAGCCTAATTTTTCTTACGGTCAGCGCAGTAAATGCGCAGACCTACTGAACAGTTATAATTATTCTATATTATACAGAAAATTTTTACATATGACAATGGGAAAATATAGGACCTTTTATACAATATGTCCAAAAACATTAGCTAAAATCCTTCCTATTTCCTTTACTTTCCTCCTGTTCCATGCTATGATAGCGATAGAATATTTCAGTTATATCCGAAAAAATTTTTTCGTAAATTCAGGAGGAAATGTAAATGAAAACACTTGGCTACTACAACGGTAAATTCGGACCTCTGGAAGAGATGACCGTTCCGATGAACGACCGCGCATGTTATTTCGGTGATGGTGTGTACGAGGCGACACTGGCGAGAAACGGAAAGATCTTCGCTTTAAAAGAGCACCTGGACCGTTTCTTCAACAGCGCCGGACTCATTAAGATCGATATCCCTTACACAAAGGACGAGCTTGCGGCGATCCTCTACGATATGCTGGCAAAAATGGACGATAAGGATATCTTCATCTACTGGCAGATGACCCGGGGAACCGGCATCCGTCAGCACCAGTTCCCAGCTGCAGGCACAAAGCCGAATCTCTGGATTTTCATGAAGCCTGGGAAATCGGCTGACTCCAGCAAACGTCTGAAACTTACAGACATGGAAGACACCCGTTTCCTCCACTGCAATATCAAGACATTAAACCTTCTCGTCAACGTCATGGCGGCAGAGAAAGCGGAGTCTCTCGGATGCGGCGAGTGCGTCTTCCACCGCGGTGATATCGTCACCGAGTGTGCCCACAGCAACGTTTCCATCATCAAGGACGGCGTATTTAAGACCCACCCGACAGACCACTATATTTTACCGGGAATCACAAGAATGCACATCATCCAGATCTGCAAGGATAACGGGATCATCGTCGACGAGACACCTTTTACCATGGCAGAGCTGATGGATGCCGACGAGATCATCGTCTCCAGCTCCACAAAATTCTGCTCCCCGGTCTGCGAGATGAACGGTACCCCGATCGGAGGAAAGGCACCGGAGTTAGTGGATTTGATCCAGAAAAAGTATACAGAAAAATTTGAAAATGAGACCATGTAAATGATCAGAAGGGCTGTCGCATTAGCTAATGCG
>NZ_JAQDGZ010000062.1:0-1236 GCF_027663865.1 Coprococcus sp. AF99-45 | reverse complement strand
CATTGCTTCTCAACAGCTTCGGCAGCGTTCCAGAGGGTGTTGCGGTCTGTGTACTCCAGGGGAGCGTTTGCCGGGAGCAGGATTTCATTGTGGACGATACCACGCTTTTCCGGGTAGTGTTTTACTTCCTGGTCATATTCACAGAACAGCTTCTCGCCGCTCTGGTAAGCAGCGGCGGCAACCGCAGACTGGCGGTGGCTGCGCTGCACAATAGAGATTTCGTTGTGTGGACAGGGCATTTTGTGTTCCTCCTTTCCGTTTTTGGACATAGAAAAAGCAGGATACCTTTTCAGATTTCCTGCTTGTTGTGCCGCTGGGGGCGGCGGGTATTTAGTAATACATTTACATAGTTTTGTGCAAGTACCAAAGTCGCACAATAAATACAATTTGTCCAATAGCATAAGCCCCAATAATAGTGAAACATGGGACTACTGTCATATATCCGGTGAAAATCAAAGCAAAAATAGAAACAGCAATCGTAACATTCATTACCTTGAAGCCACTTGCCATAGCAGCATTACTAAGCGAAATATTTCTCTCGTCATTTTCCTCTATTTCCATTTCTTTGGTTTTCTTAACGAACAAGTCGCACACACCAGATACAATCAGCAAAATTCCAATGAGAGATGTACCTACTACTATTAAGTCGGGACGTGGCACAGGTATTATTTCATGTACTCCCAAACCGTATGTTAGCAATCCTCCCAGTAGAATAATCATTCCTGTAACTGTCATTAAAATCAACAACCTTTTTTTCATAATCAATCCTCCTCGTAAATAAAAATTTCTTCAATACTCATGTTGAAATATCTGGCAATCTTAAATGCCAACTGAATAGATGGGTTATAGCGTCCGTTTTCCAAAGAGCCGATGGTCTGTCGTGATACTTCCAATGCATTTGCTAAATCTTCTTGCTTTATGCCTCGTTGCTTTCGTAATTCTTCCAGGCGATTTTTCATGTCATCCTCCTCTCTTATGGAAAGTTAACTTTCCATGCTTCCATTATATCACATAGTTCTTTTATGTCAAGTTAGCTTTCCATTTGCATTATATTTTATGAAACTTATCGGCTGGGAACAGCTTGCAACGCAAGGTGTCCCCAGATGGCAAGTCCACAAAAGGGTAGCTGGCGGCAGCCAGCGCAGGGGAAGCGTAGCGTCCCCTGTATGATTTGGAGCAGACCTTGACTGCGGAAAATCACAGCCCTCCGGCAAGGAGCCTTCGGAGAACGCAATG
>NZ_JAQDGZ010000061.1:0-1248 GCF_027663865.1 Coprococcus sp. AF99-45 | reverse complement strand
AGGAGCCTTCGGAGAACGCAATGCACCAACCTCTGGGTGGTGTATAATTGCGCCCTTAGTAAACTAAGGGGTTTCCGGCTTCTCCCGTTCCAGCAGTTTTTTCAATAGTTCCTGCGTGTCCTGCCTGTGAAAAATGAGTTTCAACAACAGCATGACATCATCATCTGTCAGGCGTTCCGGCTCTTGCAGAAAACTTTCCAGCATACCGCCACGGGTACAGAGCCGGTGCGTTCGTTCCTTTCGGGTAAGCTGCTTCAACTGGTGCTGCAATGCCTTTTCATCATTGATGGCTTTCCGCAGTTGCTTGTCGCTTTTTTCCAAGTCCCGGTTGAGCTGTTCCGGTTTTGGGGTATCAGGCAAGGGCAGCGTCCTCCTTTCCCGGTATCAGCACATAAATCCTGTTTGGTTCTCCAATGCCCTGACGCACCCGCATGATAAGTCCGGCGGTTTCCAGTTCATTCAGAGAACGCTTGACCGTCATGGAGTGGCGGGACAGGACTGTAGCAATGGCTGTGAGAGGGAAGCAGACAAACAGGATTCCGTTTTCGTCCTCCTGCCCTTTGGATAGCATAGCGTCCAGCATCCGGCAGTACATGACCTTTGCGGTGCTGCTGACTGGAAATCCTGTCAACGCTATGCGAAATGGCATACACAGCGGCAATGGCGTGTCTATCGTCATAAATTCAAAATTCATTCGGTGTGTTCCTCCTTTTTCTTTGCTCGTTTGGATAAATAACGGGGGCAGTCAACCACAACCGCCCGGAAGCTCTGCCTGCACCCATGCTGGCATTTCCGGCATAATTCGTTGTAAGTGACACGCCCCCGGTCATTGAGGTAAAAGGAAAGCTCATGCTTCCTCTTTTTGCTCATTCTCGGCATATTGTGTTTCCTCCCGTTTTCGTGTATGGTTTCGGGGCGATTTTCGGCAAAATTACGGTCATAGAGCCGCTTAAAATCTCCCAAAGTATCAGCGATAGGGTAGACTATCCCCCTATCAGATTGTCGTGTTTCGGTATCATTTCGGTGTCAGTTCGCCAGTTCTCCCCGGTGTCGTTCCTCCCCTGAATCTCACAGCGGCGTATCGCTCCCTTTGGTACGCTCGTTTCGGTCAGGGTTCCTCCATATCCCTGCCAAAAGTCATGGCGCTACATCGCCGGGGAAGCATATCCCACACAGGCTGGTCATTCGATTGGAATAATCCATCGATGAACTACCTGTATCATAGAACATTTTTGTGCCCTGTGCCGT
>NZ_JAQDGZ010000060.1:0-1300 GCF_027663865.1 Coprococcus sp. AF99-45 | reverse complement strand
AAAATGAAATATGTATAAGAACTTTAATAGATGATGATTTTCCTTTGATGTTAAAATGGTTAACTGATGAAAGAGTATTAGAATTTTATGGTGGTAGAGATAAAAAATATACATTAGAATCATTAAAAAAACATTATACAGAGCCTTGGGAAGATGAAGTTTTTAGAGTAATTATTGAATATAACAATGTTCCTATTGGATATGGACAAATATATAAAATGTATGATGAGTTATATACTGATTATCATTATCCAAAAACTGATGAGATAGTCTATGGTATGGATCAATTTATAGGAGAGCCAAATTATTGGAGTAAAGGAATTGGTACAAGATATATTAAATTGATTTTTGAATTTTTGAAAAAAGAAAGAAATGCTAATGCAGTTATTTTAGACCCTCATAAAAATAATCCAAGAGCAATAAGGGCATACCAAAAATCTGGTTTTAGAATTATTGAAGATTTGCCAGAACATGAATTACACGAGGGCAAAAAAGAAGATTGTTATTTAATGGAATATAGATATGATGATAATGCCACAAATGTTAAGGCAATGAAATATTTAATTGAGCATTACTTTGATAATTTCAAAGTAGATAGTATTGAAATAATCGGTAGTGGTTATGATAGTGTGGCATATTTAGTTAATAATGAATACATTTTTAAAACAAAATTTAGTACTAATAAGAAAAAAGGTTATGCAAAAGAAAAAGCAATATATAATTTTTTAAATACAAATTTAGAAACTAATGTAAAAATTCCTAATATTGAATATTCGTATATTAGTGATGAATTATCTATACTAGGTTATAAAGAAATTAAAGGAACTTTTTTAACACCAGAAATTTATTCTACTATGTCAGAAGAAGAACAAAATTTGTTAAAACGAGATATTGCCAGTTTTTTAAGACAAATGCACGGTTTAGATTATACAGATATTAGTGAATGTACTATTGATAATAAACAAAATGTATTAGAAGAGTATATATTGTTGCGTGAAACTATTTATAATGATTTAACTGATATAGAAAAAGATTATATAGAAAGTTTTATGGAAAGACTAAATGCAACAACAGTTTTTGAGGGTAAAAAGTGTTTATGCCATAATGATTTTAGTTGTAATCATCTATTGTTAGATGGCAATAATAGATTAACTGGAATAATTGATTTTGGAGATTCTGGAATTATAGATGAATATTGTGATTTTATATACTTACTTGAAGATAGTGAAGAAGAAATAGGAACAAATTTTGGAGAAGATATATTAAGAATGTATGGAAATATAGATATTGAGAAAGCAAA
>NZ_JAQDGZ010000006.1:77528-168776 GCF_027663865.1 Coprococcus sp. AF99-45 | reverse complement strand
ATGGTATCTTACCACGCCTTTCCGGAATTGTCAATGTTGTTTTTGTATTTTGTACAATTCAGAATATTCTGACATTTTTGTGCTTCAGTTCAGTCTTACGTTTAAGTAAGCTATTTCCTTACTCGCCAGAATCGAAATCTTTAAAGACCTTTAACTTTTATAATTTCGTAATTGCTATGATACCAGGGTCAAAAGGTCAGAAAGCCGATGCAAGCTTGCTTGCAAGAGAATTTTTGAGCTCTTGACCCGCCAAAACCATGAGTAAGTAGCCATTTTTCAGAGAAAAATGAGCGGATTACGAGTGTTTGTGAGGATTGCGAGAGTGCAGAGCAGGTAGCAATCTGGGATCAAAGGGGTCAAAATACCTTTTGACTCCAACATCATTGCTATGTAAAAGAGGGAACAGAAATTATCACATCTATCCTGTTTCCTCTTTACATGTTCTCCTACTCAATCAGTCCGATTGCCTCGTTAATGCTTTTCACTCCAATGATTTTGATCCCACCAATACTCTTCACGCTATCCAGAGATACTTCCGGCACAATACACGTCTCAAATCCAAGCTTCTTCGCCTCTGCCACCCGCTGTTCCGGCATATTTACCGCACGGACTTCTCCACTTAATCCAACTTCTCCAAACACAATCGTCCGTTCATCAAATGGTCTGTTCTTATAGCTTGATACGATCGCCATCACGATTCCAAGGTCTATCGCGGGTTCATTGATCTTGATACCTCCGGCAATATTCACATAGGCATCATAATTTCCAAGATGATATCCAATCCTTTTTTCCAAAACCGCCATCAGAAGGTTCACCCTGTTGTAATCTGTTCCTGCTGCTGTTCTTCTTGGCATTCCAAAATTGCTTTCGCATACCAGCGCCTGGATTTCCAGCAAGATCGGACGTGTTCCTTCCATAGAACATGCCACAACAGATCCAGATGCATTTTCCGGGCGCCCATTCAGCATAAATTCTGACGGATTTTCCACCTCCCGAAGACCATCTCTTCGCATTTCAAATACACCAATCTCATTCGTCGAACCAAAACGATTTTTCACTCCTCGAAGAATCCGGTAAGATGCATGCCTGTCTCCTTCAAAATACAGAACCGTATCTACCATATGTTCCAATACTCTTGGACCGGCGACAGTTCCTTCTTTTGTAACATGTCCGACAATAAAAATCGAAATCCCAAGCCCTTTTGCAAGCTGCATCAGCGTATTTGTTGCCTCTCTGACCTGCGACACACTTCCCGGTGCGGAACCGACTTCTTCACTGTACATTGTCTGAATCGAATCAATGATCACGGTATCTGGTTTTTCCTTTTCAATCACATTGCGGATCAGTTCCAGATTAGTCTCACAAAGCAAAAGCAGATGATCATTAAATTCTCCCATCCTCTGTGCACGCAATTTAATCTGGCGAAGCGATTCTTCCCCTGATATGTACAAAACCTTTCGTTCTTTTTTTGCCAGTTTCTGACACACCTGCAGGAGCAGCGTTGACTTACCGATTCCCGGATCACCGCCTACCAGAATCAGGGAACCCGGTACGATTCCGCCTCCCAGTACACGATCCAGTTCTTTAATCTCGGTTGTCACCCGCTCTTCATTCTCTGTCTTTACTTCTGACAATGGTACAATACGAATCTCTTTTGCCGCTTTAACTGCTGCCGTATTCGACGTTGTCACACACTCTTCCACGAAAGAGTTCCATTCCTTGCACATTGGGCACTGTCCCAGCCATTTTGATTCTTCATGCCCACAATTCTGGCAGAAAAAAACCGACTTTTTTGCCTTCGCCATATTCCATCTCCTTATATATCTTAAAAAATTACCAACTGCTTCTCTTGCCTGTTCCCAGTTTATATACTTTCGGTAAAGAAAGAGCCTGCCGAAGCAGACTCTTTTACTTTTCTTAAATACCTATGTACTTCAAACAACTCTTGCTGTAATCATTGTCCTACTTTCTTACAACCTTGATCTCAACGCTTTCTTTTCCAAGTTCCGCACTTACACTAAGCTTTGCGCTTAAGTTTGTCTTCATATCACCAACATTCATATCATTCATATATACGATATAATCTGTATCCGGTTCAAGTTCCAGTGTGATCTGTGCATCTCCTGTCCCTGATACCTTGAATGAGATCACATCTTCTGATACTTCAAAATGCTCTACTGCAGTTCCCGGAACAGATTCATATACGAACATTCCATTCTTTTCAAGCTTTGTAATCTCTTTAAATGTCTTTACTTTATATATATCTCCCTGAAATTCAAATCCATCCTTTTTTGTCTTTGTATCCAGAGTGTAATCACCGAAACTGAGTGTTCCGTCTAATTCACTTCTGATAAGCTCTTTGACTACTGTCATTGTTCAAATCCTCCTAATGGTCTTTCTCTTTCGACTTGTGGACTGTGAATTTTCCACATCCGAACCGTTTTTCTTATTATATAATAAAACTTCTTCTTTTGCTAGCTGTTTATCTCTCTGACTGTAAATTTTATTTCCTTTTTAGAAATACCGGCTTCCACATGGTCTCCACGTTTGATCTCACCATTCAAAAGTGCTTCCGCAAGTTTGTCTTCCAACTGGCTCTGTACTGCCCTTCTCAGCGGTCTTGCACCATACTTCTTGTCACTTCCGGTCTCAACGATATGCTTCTTCACAGAATCACGCACAACCAGTATAATTTCAAGCTGCTCTTTTGCTCTCTGCACAACTTCTTTACACATCAGCCCTACGATTTTCTTCATATTGTCCTCATTCAGCGGATGGAATACGATGATCTCATCAATACGGTTCAGGAACTCTGGGCGGAATAACTGCTTTACTTCGTCCATCACATTTGCTTTCATACGCTTGTAATCCGCCTTCTGGTCTTCCTGCTGGGTAAATCCAAGCTTCTTCGGTTCAATGATTGCCTTGGCACCTGCATTGGATGTCATAATGATAACCGTATTGCGGAAATCTACTTTTCTTCCCTGCGAATCCGTAATATGTCCGTCATCCAGTACCTGAAGTAAAATATTAAACACATCCGGATGTGCTTTCTCAATCTCATCAAACAAAATGACAGAATATGGATTTCTGCGTACTTTTTCGCTGAGCTGTCCGCCATCCTCATGTCCCACATACCCCGGAGGCGATCCAATCATCTTGGATACACTGTGCTTCTCCATATATTCGGACATATCTACCCGGATCATATCCTCTTCATTGCCAAAGAGTGCTTCTGCAAGAGCTTTGGAAAGCTCTGTCTTTCCGACACCTGTAGGACCAAGGAATAAGAATGAACCAATCGGACGTGCCGGATCTTTCAATCCCACTCTTCCTCGTTTTACCGCTTTGGAAAGTGCCTGGATTGCCTCTTCCTGACCAATCACACGCTTCTCCAGTGTTTTATCCAGCTTTTTCAGGCGTTCGCTCTCAGATTCATTCAGTCTTGTTACCGGGATTCGTGTCCACATGGAAATTACATCCGCAACATCTTCTTCAGTTACCGGAACTTTTTTCTTTTCATTCTTTTTATTGAAACGCTTTTTCGCCTGCTCTAATTTCTTTTCTGCTTCCTTCTGTTCTCTATGGAGCTCCGATGCTTTTTCAATATCTCCTGCTTTCAGCGCCGCTTCTTTTTCCTGCTCCAGCTTTCCACAGCGGATTTCTGTCCCAACAATATTCTCCGGCACTTTAAATCCACGAAGTTTTACTTTTGAACAGCTTTCATCCAACACATCAATTGCCTTATCCGGAAGGAAACGGTCATTGATATAACGGCATGACATATGTACTGCCGCTTTCAATGCATCCTCTTCGATCTCTACATCATGATGAGCCTCATATTTTTCTTTCAGACCTTCCAGGATCCGGATACACTCGTCTTCTGTCGGTTCTTCAACCGTAACCGGCTGGAATCTTCTTTCCAGAGCTGCATCCTTCTCAATATACTTGCGGTATTCCGTAAGAGTTGTTGCACCGATCAGCTGCATCTCCCCTCTTGCCAGAGATGGTTTCAGAATATTGGATGCATCAATCGCGCCCTCTGCACCACCGGCACCGATAATGGTATGAAGTTCATCTAAGAAAAGGATAATATTACCCGCCGTCTTTACCTCACGGATCAGTTTTTTCATGCGCTCTTCAAATTCACCACGATACTTGGAGCCTGCAATCATCCCCGGAAGATCCAGCACCATGATCCGCTTATCTTTCATGCTTTCCGGAACAATTCCTTCCGCGATCTGTCTTGCAAGTCCTTCCACGATTGCTGTCTTACCGACTCCAGGCTCTCCCACAAGGCACGGATTATTCTTGGTCCGTCTGCTCAGGATCTCCATGACACGTGCAATTTCTTTTTCACGTCCAATAACCGGATCCAGCTTTCCTTCTCTTGCTTCCTGTGTCAGATCCGTACTGTACTGGTCTATAATTCCGCCAACAGTTTCCCCATCCTTCTGATTTTCCATATACTCTTTCGGATCAATTCCCGCCGCAAGCAGAAGATCCTGAAAAAGTTTTTGAATATTTACATTCAGGGTCATCAACATACGGGTAGCCACACAATCTCCATCTTTAAGCATTGTAAGCAGAAGATGTTCGGTTCCGACTTTTTCAGATGCAAGCTGCACTGCCTCATTCTGGCTTTCTTCCAGAATATATCGAAGTCTCGGACTGTACTCCAGATGCTTTCTTTCCTTCTTAGCTGCCTCAGGAGCAGATACAAGGATATCCATTGCTTTTTCCATCTGTTCTTCATCGACTTTATTCTTATCAAGCACCTGCCCTGCAACTCCGGTAAAAACCCTCTTAAGCCCGAAAAGAAGATGTTCTGTCCCAACATATGGATGCTTCAGTTCGGCTGCAATCTTCCGTGCCATATTCAGCGCTTCCTGCGCCTGCCTTGTATATTGCTTTTCTGCCATATAATTTTAGTCTCCTTTTTTCAATCTATCTTTGTTCATAATCTGCATAGATCTCGTCTACCAGTTCATGAACTTCTTCTTTCGTAATGTTTTTGCAACTTCCTTTTGCCAGAAGTACCCGAAGCTGCTCTTTCAGATCCTGCAAAGCTTCCAGCTTATCTTCATCAATACAGATCACCGCACCTCTTCGTCTGTCAAGCTGAAGAAAACCTTCCTGCCGCAGGACATTGTATGCCTTATTCACTGTATGCATATTGATTCCGATATTATCTGCCAGCTGTCTCACAGACGGCAAAGTATCTCCTTCATGAATCATCGAAGTGGCAATTCCCATAATGATCTGATTCCTGAGCTGTATATAAATCGCCTCATCACTGTTAAAATCAATTTCAATCAGCATAAAACGCACTCCTTTTTTCTATTGTACCGGCATCGCCATTGTTATATTTATGTTAGCACAGACGACACTTTTTGTAAAGGAAACAGTATGTAAAAAAGCACTACCTCTTCTTACTCACACTTTTTTGTGCTTTCCGTTTCAGAAGTAATGCTTTTCATTTCTTATTTCCGATTTCTTTCTCTCACGTTCAAACCTCTTCAACCTAAAATATTCTTCAGATCCTCATCTACTGTACTGATCGGGGTAATCTGATACTCTTGTACCAGGTAATTCAGAACATTCGGTGACACAAACGCCGGAAGCGTCGGACCCAGATAAATATTTTTGATTCCGAGCGCCAGAAGTGTCAGCAGAATCGCAACCGCTTTCTGTTCATACCATGACAGGATCATAGACAGTGGAAGTTCATTTACCTCACACTCAAACGCTTCTGCAAGAGCAATTGCAACTTTAATCGCACTGTACGCATCATTACACTGTCCCATATCCAAAATTCTTGGAATCCCCTCAATTTCTCCGAGCCTCAGATCATTCAATCTGTATTTTCCACATGCCAGCGTCAGGATGATCGTATCCATCGGTGTCTTTTTCGCAAATTCCGTATAGTAGCTCCGTCCTGGTGCTGCGCCATCACAGCCTCCGATCAGAAAGAAATGCCTGATTTTCCCCTGCTTTACCAAATCCACGATCTTTCCTGCATTTTCCAGAACTGCGTTGTGTGCAAATCCGGTCATCACGGTTGTTCCTCCATTAATCCCTGTCATCGGATGATCTTCCGGATATCCACCGCATTCCAATGCTTTTGCAATAACCGGCGTAAAATCTTTGTCCGCACCAATATGAACCATCTCCGGATAAGACACCACCGAAGTTGTAAACACCCGGTCTGCATAGCTCTGTCTGACCGGCATCAGACAATTTGTCGTAAATAAAATTGGCGCAGGAATATTATGGAACTCAAATTGCTGGCTCTGCCAGGCCGTTCCGAAATTGCCTTTCAAATGCGGATATTCCTTTAATTTTGGATATCCGTGTGCCGGAAGCATTTCACTGTGCGTATAAATATTGATGCCTTTATCTTTGGTCTGCTCCAGAAGCAGCTTCATATCATGCAGATCATGACCACTGACTACAATAAACGGTCCCTTTTCTATCGTAAGCGGAACTTCTGTCGGAATTGGATCTCCATAGCTTTCCGTGTTTGCTTTATCCAGAAGTTCCATGCAGCGCAGGTTGATTTTACCTGTTTCTATGACTACCGGAAGCAGTTCTTCCATCCCTTTTTCTTCTCCCAGAATCCTCATTCCCTTATAAAAGAAATTCATAATCTCCGCATCCACATATCCCAGTGCCCATGCATGATAAGCATATGCTGCAGTCCCTCGTAAGCCAAACAAGATCAATGACTTTAACGAACGGATATCTTCCGGTGCCTCCCAGATCTTCTGTACATTATAAGCATCTTTTCCTGGTTTTCTGTTTTCTGCTTCTTCTCTGATCTCATCTGACAGTTTTTTCACTGTATCACTGTTGAAATTTACATTTGTAATCGTGGTAAACAGACCTTTTAACATCAGTTCATCCGAAGATCTGCTTCTTTCATTTTCTGCAACTGCCCTTGCCAGCCGGATCAGTTCACCAGTCAGTTCATCTTGAAGATTTGCTGTATCCGACTTTTTCCCACATACACCTGTATGTCCTTCGCAGCCCGTGTTATGAGCGGTCTGCTGGCATTGAAAACAAAACATTTCCTCCATTTCTTTTTCCTCCATGTTTTTTTATTAGCATGTCAAAATATAGAAAATCTATACCGGAAGAACATTTTTCTTTATTATTCAAATAATATTTTTTCAAACATCCAGACTATGGTTCGCAAACTAAAAAAGGATAGCCCCACAGACTTTCATCTGCAAGCTATCCTTTTCTGCACGATTCTATTTCAGATTTTTTATTCTACGATGAGTCCTTCTTTTTCAATCACATCGATTACCTGAGTCACATACTTTTCGCAAAGCTCGTCCGTCGCCGCTTCAACCATGACACGGATTACCGGTTCCGTTCCACTTTCACGGACAAGGATTCTTCCGTCATCTCCAAGTGCTTCTGCAACTGCATCGACTGCTTTGACCACTTCCGGATTCTCCCTTGCTGTCTTCTTATCTGCCACACGCACATTTTTCAGAAGCTGTGGATAGATCTTCACTTCTTCTGTCAGCTGTCCGAGGGACTGTTTGGTCTCCATGATAACTTCCATCAGCATCAGAGAAGTCAGAATACCATCTCCTGTCGTTGCATGCTTACTGAAAATAATATGTCCGGACTGTTCACCGCCCAGCATGAATCCATTCTTGACCATGTTCTCATAGACATATTTGTCGCCGACCTGTGTCTTTTCGTACTTCATGCCAATCTTGTCGCATGCTTTATAAAGTCCAAGATTCGACATGATAGTAGTAACGATGGTATCGTCTTTTAACTGACCATGTTCTTTCATATATTTGCCACACACATAAAGGATCAGATCCCCGTCAACAACATTTCCATTCTCATCAACAGCGATGCAGCGGTCCGCATCTCCATCGTATGCAAATCCGACATCCAGACCATTTTCTTTTACATATTCCTGGAGCACGTTAATATGTGTAGAACCACAATTTGTGTTGATATTGGTTCCATCCGGCTCATTATTGATCACATAAGTTTTTGCTCCAAGTGCATCAAATACGCTTTTGGCAATACTTGATGAACTTCCGTTGGAACAATCCAGTCCAACTTTCACCTCTTTAAAAGAACGGGTTGCCAGACTGATCAAATGTCCGATATAACGGTTTCTTCCTGCTGCATAATCTACGGTTCTTCCGATCGCCTCTTTTTTAGCAAGCGGAATTTCTCCGGATTCCTCATCAATATAAGCTTCCACTTTGGCTTCTACTTCTGCTTCCAGCTTCTGACCTTTACTGTTGATCACTTTGATTCCATTATCATAGTACGGGTTATGGCTTGCAGAAATCATGATTCCGCAGTCAAAATCTTCGGTTCTTACCACGTAAGACACGCTTGGAGTTGTCGTCACATGAAGAAGATATGCATCTGCTCCTGACGCAGTAAGTCCTGCCGCCAGTGCATATTCAAACATATAGCTGCTTCTTCTGGTATCTTTACCGATCACGATTCTTGCCTTGTGTTCCTGTCCGTAATACCAGCCAAGATAACGTCCTACCTTAAACGCATGCTCTACCGTCAGTACTACATTGGCTTCTCCACGGAATCCATCTGTTCCGAAATATTTACCCATAATTATTATCTCTCCTCCGGCTTAAAGCCTTTCTTTATTCTGCAAATCTTGCTGTCTGTTCCCGGATCAACTGCTGATCTTCAAAATAGTTGATCTTCATCGCATCTTTTACTTCTTTTAAAGTCTGTGCTGCCACTTTTTCAGCTTCAATACTTCCTTTATGAAGGATCTCGTAGATCTCCGGAATCTTCTTCTCCAGTTCTTTTCTTCTTGCACGGATCGGTGCAAGCTCTTCCTGCATAACCGCATTCAGGAACTTCTTAACCTTAACGTCACCAAGTCCACCACGTCTGTAATGATCCTTCAATTCATCCAGATTCTTATAATCCGGCAGATATTTTTCAAAATGTTCATCTGTACAGAATGCATCCAGATAAGTGAAAACGGAATTCCCTTCTACCTGTCCCGGATCAGATACCTTCAAATGATTCGGATCTGTATACATTCCCATGATCTTCTGTCTTACTTCTTCCTCGGAATCAGACAGATAAATACAGTTACCAAGGGATTTACTCATCTTTGCTTTTCCATCCGTTCCAGGAAGACGGCAACAGCTTTCGTTCTCCGGAATCAGCGCTTTCGGCATAACCAATGCTTCTCCATATACACTGTTGAATTTGTGTACGATCTCACGGCACTGTTCGATCATCGGAAGCTGATCCTCACCTACCGGTACAGTCGTTGCCTTAAACGCTGTGATATCTGCTGCCTGGCTGATCGGATAAGTAAAGAATCCTACCGGAATACTTGCTTCAAAATTACGCATCTGGATCTCCGATTTAACCGTTGGGTTTCTCTGAAGACGGGATACCGTAACCAGATTCATATAATAAAAAGAAAGTTCTGTCAGTTCCGGTACCTGTGACTGGATGAAAATCGTGGATTTCTCCGGATCCAGTCCGCATGACAGATAATCCAGTGCAACCTCAATAATATTCTGACGTACCTTTTCCGGGTTATCTGCATTATCAGTCAGTGCCTGTGCATCTGCGATCATGATAAAGATCTTGTCATATTCTCCGGAATTCTGCAGTTCTACTCTTCGCTTTAAGGATCCAACATAATGTCCGACATGAAGCCGTCCGGTTGGTCTGTCACCTGTTAAAATAATTTTCTCCATTGTTTTTATGTTCCTCTCTGTCGTATTATTCCTGTCTTTTCTTTATTCTTCTTTGTCCGTATCCTCAGCCGGAAGCTCAGATGTACAGTATGCACATCTGGTTGCCGCGATCGGGATTTCTGACATGCAGTACGGGCAGATCTTCGTAGCCGGTGCTGCCGGTGCTTCTTCCTCCTTCTTAAGCAGCTTTTCTGTTCTTGAAGCAAGATTGTTCATCACTTTTACAAAACAAAAAATAACAAGTGCCATCAGAAGAAAGTTGATCACCGCTGTAATAAAATTGCCATATTTGATCGTGTCATTCTCACCAGATCCGATCCGGATCACCCAGTTGGAAAAATTGACCCCACCAGTCAGAAGACTGATCACCGGCATGATCATATCATTTACAAGAGAATTCACAATCGACTGGAATGCACCACCAATAATAACGCCGACTGCAAGATCCATTACATTTCCCCTTGCAATAAACTCTTTGAATTCTGCAATAAATCCTTTTTTAGCCATCTCAAATCCACTTCTTTCGTTCCTTTTAGGCTTCTGCGGCATATAAGGATATTGTACTACATTCCAAACAGGATTTCCACTATAATTCCGCACACTACACTGATTCCGTAAAGTGTTGTGACGATCATCACATTCTTCTTCCAACTATGGTTCGTCTTAAAAAGTACGATCAGTCCGATTCCGGCACATGACAAAAGTCCGGCAAACATACTGCCGACATTTAAGACTCCCTCAAGATAAAATTTCGTAATTGTAATAGAAGCTGCGCAGTTCGGAATCAGACCGACAAGACCAGCCAGAAAAATTCCGGCAATTGGATAATGCATCACCACGTTCATGACCTCTTCCATTCCAATCCACTCCACAACTGCATTTAACGCAAAAGAAATTACATATATAAATACCAGAATCTGTACCGAATGGATGAGTGCTGATTTTACAATGCTTCCTTCTTCACAGTGACAGTGGTCATGCTCACAGATATCATGAATGTGCAGCCCTCTCTGGTATCCTTTGCCTAGCACCCGCACTCCGATATCAACCAGAATCCCTGCAACAATACCAACGATAATCTTTCCGATTAAAATTGCCATGATCTTACGGACATCCGCCTGCTCTGAGATCAGAATCGGAAGCATCTCATCTGATGTAGACAGAAAAACAGCGATCATCGTTCCAACTGTGATGACTCCGCCGGAATACAGATTTGCTGCTGCTGCCGAAAATCCGCACTGCGGAACAACGCCCAGCATCCCACCGATCACAGGTCCTTTTTTCCCTGCTCCAAGAAGCATCCGCACCGTCTTCTGACCGGCTTTATTCTCCAGATATTCCATCGCAAGGTATGTCAGAAAAAGGAAAGGTATCAGTTTCACAGTGTCAATTGTTGTATCTTTTAGTATATCTATAAACAGTTCCATCTTGTATCTCCCTTCTTGGTTTCACTATTCTAATCCGTTTTGTCATTTTACACTGTCGCTGACAAAAAAGCAAGTAGAATAAATTAGTGTGGCAAAGCAACAGAAATAAATGGGATAAATTCAAGTTGTGCAAACCATTCCGATGAACCTCTTAGGGCGAAAATCGTGATCAGCAGAGGCTTCCACGATTTTTGAGCTTCATCTCCATTGCACAAAATAGAATTTATCCCATTTATTTCTGCTGCTTTGCCCTTCTACTTTATTGGTGAGAACCAGACCAGTAGCCCCGGTACGTTTTCTATAGCAATAAGAAAGAATGTGCCTCGGCACACTCTCGCGCCGAGCGCGGTCGCTTGCGACATGCTTCATCTTCGTGCGAGTGCGCATCTCCGGGACGCAGTGCCTTTTATTTCATAGGAGATTCCTTTGGAATTTCCTATGAAACAAAAAAGAATTATCCCCATCACGTTAAGGATAATTCTTTCTTGTTTTACATTATGCTTTTGACATCTATTTTACTTTCAGTGTCCTCATGGAGTTCAGGATTGCGATTACGGATACTCCTACATCGGCAAAGACGGCTTCCCACATATTGGCCATGCCGAGGGCTCCCAGGATGAGGACCAGAACTTTGACACCGAGGGCAAAGACGATATTCTGATGTACGATCTGGAGAGTTTTTCCTGCAATTCTCATAATGGAGGATATCTTAAGGATATTATCATCCATCAGAACAACATCTGCGGCTTCGATTGCTGCATCGGATCCCATGCTTCCCATTGCGATTCCGATATCAGCTCTGGAGAGTACCGGTGCATCATTGATACCATCACCAACAAAACCGAGCTTTTCTTTCTCACCGAGTTCTCCGAGAAGTGCTTCTACCTTATCTACCTTATCCCCCGGAAGGAGATCTGTGTAGACTTCATCGATTCCAAGGCTTTCTGCTACTGCTTCACCGACATCTTTTCTGTCACCGGTAAGCATAACTGTCTTTTTGACACCGCTTTGTTTGAGCTGCGCGATCGCACGTTTGGCTTCCGGTTTGACCGTATCAGAAATTACAATGGTCCCGAGGAATTCTTTTTCAGCCGCCAGATATACGACCGTACCAGGGACTGTGCATGGCTCATATTCCACGCCTTTTTCTTCCATCAGCTTTGCATTTCCGGCATAGACAACTCTTCCGTCGATCTTTGCCTTGATTCCGTGTCCGGCGATTTCTTCAGCCTGTTCCACCCTGTCCATGGACAACTCACCAAGCTCCGCTTCTTCGTACGCTTTCTTGAGTGCTGCTGAGATTGGATGATCGGAATAGCCTTCCGCAAGGGCTGCCACTTCAAGAAGTCCTTCTTTTTCCCATCCGTTCGGAATAACTTCTGATACAACGAATTCACCTTTTGTCAGTGTACCAGTCTTATCAAATACAATCGTTTTCATCTCAGAGAGTGCTTCCAGATAATTGCTTCCCTTTACCAGAACGCCCTGTTTGGATGCTGCTCCGATTCCTCCAAAAAAACCAAGTGGAACAGAGATCACCAGTGCACATGGGCAGGAGATTACAAGGAAAATACATGCTCTCTGAATCCATTCTGCAAATCCACCGCCAAGAATGATTGGTGGAAGGAATGCAAGTACAACTGCCGCACAAACCACGATCGGCGTATAGTATTTTGCAAACTTTGTAATGAAGTTTTCTACATGTGCCTTTTTGCTGCTGGCATTTTCAACCAGTTCCAGAATCTTCGCAACTGTAGAATCATCAAACTCTTTCGTTGTGCGCACCTTAAGAAGTCCGCTTCCATTTACACAACCGCTGATAATCTCGGAACCTTCTGTTACTTCTCGCGGAACCGACTCTCCGGTCAGTGCAGAAGTATCTACAAAGGATGTTCCCGATACAACCACACCATCGAGAGGAACTCTCTCTCCTGCTTTGATGACGATCTCTGTACCAATCTCTACATCATCCGGATCAACCTGTTTGAGCTTTCCGTCTTCTTCAATATTCGCATATTCCGGACAGATATCCATCATTGCACTGATTGACTGGCGGGAACGGTTGACTGCATAACTCTGGAATAACTCCCCGATCTGATAGAACAACATAACCGCTACCGCTTCCGAATATTCCTTTACTCCAAGTGCACCAAACGTTGCTATACACATCAGAAAATTCTCATCAAATACCTGACCATGACTGATATTGCGCACAGCCCGGTAAATGATGTCCCATCCCACGATCAGATAAGGTATCATAAATAACAAAAACTGCACCGGAATTTCGGACTGAAATTCCAGTTTTCCCATATGTTCCAGTACAAAAAGAGGAACATAAATAACTGCCGCTGCGATAATACGGTACAGCATTATTTTCTGTTTTTTCATCATAGAAGCCTCTCCCCTTTCATACCTTTTCCGGTTTTACAGCTGAATCTGGCAGTCCGGCTCTACCTTCTTGCATACATCAACGACTTCCTGCATGATCTCATCAAATCTTGCATCATCTGCATCAATCGTAAGCTTCTGCATCATAAAACTTACCGTTGCATCATTTACACCATCAATTTTTTTGATTGCATCTTCCATTTTTGCTGCACAGTTTGCGCAATCAAGGTCTACCATTTTAAATTTTTTCTTCATCTTTCTTTCCTCCTGAAAAATTTTCTCTCACTGAACATATGAGCAACTGTTCATATGTTCATAATAACTCTGTAATAGAAATCCGTCAAGCAGTTTAGATAACATTTTTTATTTTCTACAATTTCAAAAGAATATACCTCTCCAGAACGTATTCCCTTTTATTTATCAGAACGCTCTATCAGAATTTTCTGACAGAAAAACAAAAAGAAGAACCCGGATTTTCCCAGATTCTTCTCAAATTTATATTTTGTTCTTTACTTTTCAAGCAGCTCCAAAATAGGATGCGACATTAGGAACAGATAATACTCCATCGCTTCATCCGCCGACAGATGAATATCCCGGCTGGTCAGCCAGTATTTGAGTCCGGTTACAACGGTAATCGTATGGAACTCCAGAAAAATCTTTTTGTCTTTTATTCCCTGAAGCTTCTCAAGCTTGATCTTATGTCTGCCCACCATCTCTTCGATCAGCTGACGGATCTTCTTTTCAAGAATTTCCTCAAACCCATTCTGACCGGTCGCTTCAAATGCTTTCTGATAATAAATCCGGTCTTTCTCCATCTTTCGGAACAACAGATAAATGGCTTCTCTTTCCATCCCGTCTTCGGTCATCTCACGGATATGCTGAAAAACCTCCGTCTCCAGAAGCCATTCCATCACTTCATACTTATCCTGAAAGTAATTATAAAAAGTCGGTCTAATGACTCCCGCCTGATCTGTGATCATTTTAATCGTTATCTTATCAAAAGATCCTTTTATCAGTAGTTCCTTAAAGCTTTCCGCAAGCAGGATTTTTGTTAATTCTCTTTTTCTTTCCATGTGTTGTCCTCTTTTTCCTGCCCATTTCTCTTGACGAATATTCTATCACAAACAAAACACTTTTTCAAACCGCTTTTTTTCTGTTTTTTTACTGCTTTTCCACGCGTTTTTTGTAATTTGTGTAACCCTTCTGCTGATGCGGATGCTCTTTCCATAGTTGATCTGCCGTTTTTTTCCACTCACAGGCATAAGCTTTGCACTTACTGCACAAATGTTCCGCACTTTCCGGTGACTGCAGATCGGTCGATTTTGCACCGGTCTCTTTGATCATTTCCTGAAGAATCTCCGGATTTTCAAGCATCGGGCAAGGACGCAAATGATTGCTATTAAAAGGCTGCCGGTCTCTGTATGCCATAAAGAGTGGCTGTTTCAGAGCTTCCAGCAGAGTGACTTCCCGAATATTTGCAGAAGAGTAGTGAATAAATACACATGGTTCTACATCTCCATTCGCATTGATATGGCAGTAGTTTCTTCCACCTGCGATACAGCCTCCGACAAATTCTCCGTCATTCTGGAAATCCATTGCATAAATCGGCTTTCCACCTGTTGCACCGCGGATTTCTCTTACCCGGTGATACATATATTCTCTCTGTTCCTTTGTCGGGAGCAGATCCGGTGCTGCATCATTTCCAACCGGCATATAATGGAAATACCAGGTGAAACGACATCCCTTTCCGATGATCATATCCAGGAATTCATCCGATGTAACCGTTTCAATGTTCTTTCTGGTATAACAGATTGACGTACCGAAGATCAGTCCATATTTCTTTAACCGATCCATAGCTGCCATAACCTTGTCGAATACACCCTCTCCACGGCGCATGTCATTGACCTCTTCAAATCCTTCCAGACTAATTGAAAGGGACAGGTTGCCGACTCTTCTCATCTCTTCGCAAAATTCATCATCCACCAGTGTTCCATTTGTAAATGCATGGAATTCGCAGTCATAATGCTTTTCACAAAGTCTGATAATATCTTTTTTTCTTACTAACGGTTCCCCGCCTGTATACATATAGAAATAAATCCCCAGTTCTTTTCCCTGCGTAATGATGCTGTCCATCTCTTCATATGTAAGATTCAGTTTATGCCCATATTCTGCCGCCCAGCATCCGGTACAATGAAGATTACATGCACTTGTCGGATCCATCAGGATCAGCCACGGAATATTGCACTGATGTACCTCTCTCATACTGCGGATTGTCTTCGTTCCATGGAACGCCGCTTCAAATCCAAGGTTTAATGCTGTCTGTTTAATAACATGCGGGTCAATTTCATCTAATGCACGATTCACATAACTCATCCACTTCGAATCCGGATCCTGTATCATCTTTCTTGCGCCTTCATAGGAGCTCTTCTGGAAATTGTCTCCCATGAAACGCTCGGTCAGATCAACAAGATCAAGCAGACCTTTTTCTCTGTCTTTATCCATTTTTCGCATTGCCAAATCAATTGCTCCGCCAAATGCTGCCCTTGCTGCTTTATGTGTCAATTCGCCCATACTCTTTTCCTCCTGCTATTTTAAAATAAAAAATGCGTAACCACCATATCTGCCCCGGCGATCAGGAATAATATCCCACCGATCCAGTAAGCTTTGCAGTTATATTCACAGCCCAATCTATATCCGACCTCCACACCAAGAAAGCACTGAATGATCGTAACCGGAAGCAATACCATTCCCTGTTCCAGGATCTCCACACTCCAGAATCCGATACCCATTCCGGCAAAATACGCATCTACGCTGGTAAGTACTGCCAGTTTTCTAAGCCGTTTCCAGTTTATTTCATCGTTTCTCCGCTCAAAGATCTGCTTATTATTTCTTGCTTTACAGATCATATAAATGCCAAGTCCGATAAATATCAGCACCGACAAAAGCTCCCATCCACTTGCTGCTGTTGAAATCGTCTCATTCATTTTTCTGTCCGGCTTCAGAATATCTGCAACAACATTTCCCAGGATCAGTGCAAAGAGCTGCATTCCTCCAAAAATCAGACTGGATAAAAGTGTGTCTTTTCCATGCTTCCTCGAAAATCCTGCTCCAACACAGATATGTACAACAAATACATCAAATGAAAGCCCGATTGAAATTAAAAGGATTTCAATAATACCCATAGATTCGCCTCCTCCTGCTGGCTGTTACATATATATTATGTAATCCCTTACTAAATAATAAATCTTCAGATTATCGGTTCTGTTTATTTTTTAACGACATTTTTCCACATTTGTCGCATATCTGTTTATTTTTTCAACAGATTATTCTTCCGGAATCTTTTTTATACAATAGAAAGCTCCATTTTCTGTTAAAAATAAAAAATTCCCGCAAAGGTAGATCTTCTACCTCTGCAGGAACTTTGCTTCTTTATTATCTTAGTGATGGAATAAACGGATTCCGGTAAATGCCATCGCCATGTTGTATTTGTTGCAGGTATCGATTACATTGTCATCACGGATTGATCCACCCGGTTCTGCAATATATGTAACACCGCTCTTATGTGCACGTTCGATGTTATCTCCAAACGGAAAGAATGCGTCTGATCCAAGTGCCACACCCGTCAGCTTATCAAGCCATGCTCTCTTTTCTTCTCTGGTAAATACTTCCGGTTTTTCAGTGAAAATATTTTCCCAGGTTCCGTCAGCCAGTACGTCCATATATTCTTCACCAATATACAGATCAATTGCATTATCTCGGTCTGCACGCTTGATTCCTTCTTTAAATGGAAGATCAAGTACTTTCGGGCACTGTCTCAGCCACCAGTTATCTGCCTTCTGTCCTGCAAGACGGGTACAGTGGATACGGGACTGCTGTCCGGCTCCGATTCCGATTGCCTGTCCGTCTTTTACATAGCATACAGAATTTGACTGTGTATATTTTAAAGTAATCATGGAAATTGCAAGATCTCTCTTTGCGTGATCCGGAATTTCTTTGTTCTCAGTCACTATATTTGAGAAGAAATCATCATCAATCTTCAGTTCATTTCTTCCCTGCTCAAAGGTAATACCAAATACATCCTTGTGTTCTGTAGGTGCCGGAACATAATCCGGATCGATCTGGATCACATTGTAATTACCTTTCTTTTTCTGTGCAAGAATCTCCAGTGCTTCTGGTTCATATCCAGGTGCGATCACTCCATCCGACACTTCTCTCTTGATCAGTCTTGCCGTATCAACATCACAGACATCAGAAAGCGCAATAAAATCACCGAATGAAGACATACGGTCTGCGCCTCTTGCACGTGCATAAGCACTTGCAAGCGGAGAAAGTTCTCCAAGGTCATCTACCCAGTAAATTTTTGCAAGAGTTTCATCCAGTGGCAGTCCGACTGCTGCACCTGCCGGTGACACATGCTTAAAGGAAGTTGCTGCCGGAAGTCCGGTTGCTTTTTTTAATTCCGATACCAGCTGCCATCCGTTAAATGCATCCAGAAAGTTGATATATCCCGGACGGCCCATCAGAACTTTGATCGGGAGATCACTTCCGTCTTTCATATAGATACGTGACGGCTTCTGATTTGGGTTACATCCATATTTGAGTTCTAATTCATTCATGATTCCTGCTCCTTCTTCACCTTTGTATACTATTTATTCTTATTGATGATCTTGCTTTCGTATGTTCCTGTCTCAATATCAATATATCTTACAAACAGAGATACTTTATTATCTGCATTCAGACTGTTCCAGAGTGTGTCTGCAAATGTGTCCATATCATCCGGAATTGCAACAAGCTTTGGTTCTCCTTCAAAACTCGGAAGCGGATTTCCATCACACTTGTATGTGTGGATAAAATGTCCTTCTCCGGCTACCGGATTCTCATATGCAAAGGTGTAACGGTTGCATGCATCCGGATTTCCGTTATTGCTCTTCAAAATGGACATTGCATAGTTATATTTTCCGTTCTCAATGTGCATGATACCGGAAATACGTGGTGTGTAGTTTGGTCCATCCGGTTCAAATTCACGGCTTCGAAGGGACTGTTCAAACGTCATCTGTCTGTCCATACCTTCATAAATTGTATCAGTCTGATCTCCGTTTGTAACGATCGTCTTATTGCCGAGTACACGCACCGGTGCGTAGATAATTAAGCTTGGGTCTGTCAGCTTTGACTCGTCAAATGCCTGTGTGCGGATTCCCTCTCCCTCTTCTACAAAGACACGATTACGGCTGTTCTCACTTCTTCCCATGATAAAATAAGCTGTTACCGCTTTGCTTCCGTCGGCAGACTTTCCGATGATGATCCCTCTTCCGGGATAAGAATTGCTCTGCAGTTCTTTTTCAATAGATAACATTTCCATGCTTCAATCTCCTTTTATAACTTGTACTTATGTTTGCACATTCATTTATCACTATTTATTATAACTCATAATACCACTATATTTCCAGTCTTTCTGTAAATTTTTTTCAAGTTCTTTTAAAACATCATTTTCAAGACCACTGTTCCATGGTAAAATGTTAGTAAAATAACAATTCAAATTTGGGGATTATTTACAAAAGAGAGGTTTTACTTCATGAGTAGAAACAGAAAAATGGATTTTGCAGCCGGGATACAGGATGGCATTCCCATCTGTCTCGGTTATATTGCGGTATCATTTACCTTTGGTATCATGGCAAAAAATGCAGGACTTTCCACTTGGGAAGCTGTTCTGATTTCCCTTACAAACCTGACCAGCGCCGGGCAATTTGCTGGTCTGTCACTGATTACGGCATCCGCATCCTATTTTGAAATGGCATTCACCCAGCTCATCA
The DNA here is from genome assembly GCF_027663865.1 of Coprococcus sp. AF99-45. Taxonomy (NCBI): domain Bacteria; kingdom Bacillati; phylum Bacillota; class Clostridia; order Lachnospirales; family Lachnospiraceae; genus Coprococcus; species Coprococcus sp. AF99-45. The sequence continues at coordinate 149,414 of NZ_JAQDGZ010000006.1, read as the reverse complement.
TCAATCTCAGATATTCGCTGATGTCCTGTGCCCTTTCACAGAAAATTGATAACCACTATCCTTTTTTCCACCGTTTTCTTATCGCATACGGTGTAACGGATGAAGTCTTCGGCGTATCCGTATCCCGCCCCGGAAGGATTACTCCATGGTATTCTTACGGTGTGATGGCACTTGCCGCACCTGGCTGGACACTTGGCACTTTCCTCGGAGTAGTATCAGGAAATATCCTGCCTGACCGGATCGTTAGCGCACTGAGCGTTGCATTATATGGAATGTTTATCGCAATCATTATTCCTCCGGCACATGATAACAGGATCATCGGAACCATTGTCTTGATTTCCATGGCAGCAAGCTTCCTTTTCACAAAGGCTCCTGTGCTATGCCAGATTTCTTCTGGCTTCCGAATCATTATCCTTACGATTCTGATTGCCGGAATCGCAGCGTATTTCTTCCCTGTAAAAGAAGAAACAAATCCAGAAGATAAGGAGGATTCTTCCGTTGAAGCATAATCTATATATGTATATCTTTGTCATGGCAGCCGTCACCTATCTGATCCGTATGCTGCCACTGACGCTGATCAGGAAAGAGATCAAAAATACTTTTATAAAATCTTTTTTATATTATGTACCTTATGTAACTCTGGCTGTTATGACCTTTCCGGCCATTCTGACAGCCACAGCCAATATCTGGTCTGCCGCCATTGGTTTTGCAATCGCACTGATCCTTGCATGGAACAGAAAAAGTCTGATCTGTGTTTCCCTGTTTTCATGTGCCGGCGTATTTCTGGTTGAATTATTAACCGGACTGTAGACTGTAAGAGAGATGATCTGAATAAAGGAGGCTTTCTTATGTGGACCAAAAGTTTTTCACGTTATACCCGCATTTTGCTGGTCAGTGCTGCTGTTATCATTGGCGCCCAGATCAGCATCTCACTTTTTGAAAGCGATTTTCGTGTTTCCATCGGAATTTTTGGCATTTTCATGTCTCTGATCCTTTTTGGGAAATATCCGATTCTTCCGGTCACGGTGATAAGTGCCCTCTGTGTTTTCTTTTCCCGTACGCTGATGCACTGGCTTCGCTTTGGCAGCTGGAATCCACAGAGCTATTTTCCGGAAATGTTTTTCTATCTGGTCTACGGAGTCCTTTTTTTCCTCTACTGCCGTAAAAATGACTATGAACTTTCGATGTATTCTCTGCCCTGGATGTTTCTTTTTGACTATCTGGCAAATATAACAGAACTGCTGACCCGTAGGGGTATGGACGCTTTTTCTTTTCAGTCCCAGGCAGGCGTCCTTCTGGTTGCGCTTCTGCGTACTGCACTTGCGGGTCTTTTCCTGTTCTGTCTCAGCCATTACAAGTTCAGTCTCCTGAGTGCTGAACATGCACGGAGATACCAGAACCTTCTTCTTTTGATTTCTGAGCTTAACGGCGAAGTTGTTCTGATGCAGAAAGGTACACGTATGATAGAGGACACCATGAGCACCGCATACCGGCTTTACCACGATATGAGTGAACGGAATATAGACGAATTCCTCACCCGCACCGCACTTCAGATTGCACGTGATGTCCACGAGATCAAAAAAGACTACAATCTGATCGTAAGAGGACTTTCCTCTTCAATGGAATTAAATTCTGAAAATGACGGAATGAGCCTGGATGATATCCTCACCATTCTGAAAAGCAGCCTGGATGCATCCCTTCCAAAAGGGAAACGACTTTTTTTTAATATACAACTGGAGGAAAATCTATATACACAGAACCATTATCTTCTGCTCTCAATCTTCCGCAATCTTTTCAACAATGCGATTGAAGCAGCAGACGGAAATCCGGTCGAGCTTTCTGTCCGTCAATCCTCCACGGATTCTTCTTATGTTATTGAAGTTGAAGATCATGGACCCGGAATTGATCCGGAGGATATGGAACAAATTTTTGAACCGGGTTTTTCCACAAAGATCAATTACGAAACCGGCGAGGTCAATCGGGGACTTGGACTTAGCCTGGTAAAGGATTTTATCGAACTCCGCCTGGGCGGAACCATCCGGGTAACTTCCGTTCCCGGAAAAACAGTTTTCACACTTACTATACCAAAAGAGAAATGGAGCGGTTTATAAATGAAATTCTATCTCATTGATGATGATAAAAATGTACTGCATATATTAAAACGTATTATAAGGGACCGGGGGCTTGGAGAGATTGCCGGAACTGCCGAAAACGGTGTGGATGCACTCACGGATCTTACTCTTATAAATCCAGACATCGTAATTGTTGATCTTCTGATGCCGGAAATAGACGGAATCACTTTCGTGAAACGCGCCCGCTCTCATGCACCGAATCTTACTTTTATTATGCTTTCCCAGGTTGCATCCAAAGATATGATCGCAGATGCCTATTCTGCAGGCATTGAATTTTATATTCATAAGCCAATCAACAGTATCGAAGTAGAATCCATACTCCGGAAGGTCAGTGAATCCCTGACTGCCCGCCGGACATTGCAGCAGGTACAGACGATTTTCCAGACCCAGCAGAATTTTGTACAGCCACAGGGATTTATAAATGATACAGTTGAAAAACCTTATATTATCCGGTTAAAAGGAATTCTCCAAAAGCTTGGCATCACCGGTGAACGTGGCAGCAAGGATATCATTTCCCTTGTCGATTATCTGATCCAGCATAACCAGAAAGTTGACAATGTCACTTTAAGCGAACTTTGCAGTCGGTTCAGTGACAATCCAAAATCCATGGAACAAAGGATCCGTCGGACAGCCAACATGGGAATGGTTAACCTTGCCAACCTTGGTCTTGAAGATTACGCCAATGACACGTTTACAACCTACTCCAACTCCCTGTATAACTTTGAACAGGTCCGAAGGGAAATGGATTTCATCCGTGGAAAAAGTGTACGGCACGGCAATGTGAAAATTAAAAATTTCCTGAATGCACTGATTCAGGAATGCACCGAGAGAGCCTGATTTTCAGGTTCTCTCCTGCTTCTTATTTCATCTCTTTATATGTTTTCTCTATAATTCATTATCACTTATAGTTATCGTCATTATATACAATAAATCTTTCCCGTATTTGTAGTTTTTTCCAAAAATAAATTTCATTTTGATACTTTTTGTATCTTTTTGTAACTTCCATTTTATTATGTTATCACGATAACTGATGCGAATAAGTATAAATTTTAAGGAGGATGTCATATGTTAACAATCGTAAAAGGTATTGGTTTACTGCTTCTCACTTTAGCCTGTTTCTCTGTATTCAGCCTGAAGTTTCCAAAAGGATCAGAAGCAATGTCCGGAATGGCTAATGCAGCCGTTGCTTCGTTCCTGGTAGAAGCTGTTCATCATTACATCACAGGTGATTTATTAGGAATTGCATTTTTCTCAGAACTCGGAACCATATCCGGCAGCTTCGGGGGAATCGCTGCAGCTACTTTAGTTCCGATCAGTATGGGATGTAATCCGGTACTTGCAGTCGTTGCAGGTGTCGCAGTCGGAGGATACGGAATCCTTCCTGGTTTTGTAGCAGGTTATATTGTAGGTTTTGTAGCTCCGTTCCTGGAAAAGAAACTTCCAGAAGGTCTGAATCTGATCGTTGGTGCTCTTGCAATCGCACCGCTTGCAAGAATTATTGCCATCGCAGTTGATCCGGTCGTTAATTCAACACTGCTCAACATCGGACGTATGATTTCTGCAGCTGCTGAACAGTCTCCACTTATCATGGGATTCCTGCTCGGTGGTATTATGAAGATGATCTGCACCTCACCACTTAGTTCTATGGCTCTGACTGCTATGCTCGGACTTGATGGACTTGCAATGGGTATTGCAGCAATTGCATGTGTTGGTGGTTCTTTCACAAACGGTATCATTTTCGACCGTTTAAAACTTGGCGAGCGCAGTAATGTTATCGCGGTAATGCTTGAACCTCTTACACAGGCCGATATTATTACACAGAATCCGATTCCGATTTACGGATCAAACTTCTTTGGCGGCGGACTTGCCGGACTCGCAGCAGCTATGCTCGGTATTATCAATAACGCCCCTGGAACAGCATCTCCGATTCCTGGACTTTTAGCTCCATTCGGATTTAACCCACCACTTAAGGTTGTAGCTGCAATCGTACTTGCTGCGATCGGCGGATCTTTAGCTGGATTTGTTGGTTCTATCGTGTTTAAAGGTTTTGCAAAAACACCTGCAGATATCAAAGCATCTGAAAAAGCTACTGAAACAATTGTTCCGGAAGTTGCTATCGCTGCTGAATAATCAAAATGACTATTTCAAACTGCTTGTTTATATAGCCCTTAAAGAAGAAAAAGACTCGAAAACTTTTGTTTCCGGGTCTTTTTCAATTTACGGGAAATTATATTTCTCTCTCCAGTGTTTCTTCTATATCTGCATTGATTCCTCTGTGTTCAACCGAAGTTGAAAATACGATCAGTGTCTTTGTTCTTCCAAATCGCTGCAATTCTCCAATAAATTTATCCAGCTCTGTTGTGCTGGGAAACAGTACTTCCAACACCATAGAATATTCTCCGGTCACACAGTTGCATTCGATCACATTTGAACACTTTCTCACAAACGGATAAAACACATTTTTTCCCTCCGGCGAAACCTCCAGATTGATCAGTGCCTTGATATGATATCCAAGTGCTTCCGGATTCACCTGTGCCTGATAACCGAGAATATATCCTTCTTTTTCCATCTTTTCAATCCGCGCTGATACAGCCGGTGTAGACAGATACACCTTCTCTGCAATCTCTTTCAATGGACATTTGGCATTTCTCTGTAAAATATTCAAAATTGTACGATCCACTGCATCCAGTTCATGATTTTTCATCTGCACTACCTCTTTCTGACATCCCATTTATACTTTTGACCCCTTTGATACCAGATTGCTACGTGCTTTGCACTCCTGCAAGTCAAAAAAAAGATACTCTCTGCGTTCTTCTCCGCAGTAAAGTACCTCTTTGTACAAATATTTTCACTCTTTAAATATGTTAAAAATAATAGCATTCCTTTTTCTTCCTGTCAATAAAAAGACATTTATTTTTTCCTATTTTTCCTATTTTGATTTGACATTTGTCCTACCACGTGATATTCTGAAATTGTGTTTTAGATAAGATTTAGATTTCACATATTTTTGTAAATCATTAACATCTGTCTGATGACTTACAAAAATATGTGATTTTTATTTTTATCGGCATCATCAATTTTTTAGGAGGTACTACTAATGAACAAGGGTACAGTTAAGTGGTTCAACGCACAGAAAGGCTACGGATTCATCACAAACGAAAGCACCGGAGAAGATGTATTCGTACATTTTTCAGGAATCGCGGGAGAAGGATACAAATCTCTTGAAGAAGGACAGAACGTTACTTTCGATATCACAGAAGGAAACCGCGGACTTCAGGCTGTTAATGTAACAGTTGCGTAATCGCTGCAAAAGATGCTAGAGTAAAAAACCCGGCTTGTGTATTACTCCACAGCCGGGTTTTCTATGTTATAATGTGCTTTGCCGGAATTACCCAAGCAGTTCTCTATATATTCGCATTACATTCTTACAGAAGATTTTCTCGATCTCGCTCTCTGTAAATCCATTCTTTTTAAATACATCTTCCAACTTTTCCATATCTGCCGGGGATGCAATCTCCAGTTCTCCATTCATACCATCAAAGTCTGAACCAAGTCCTAAAGCCTCTATTCCCGCCATATCACGGATATATTTTGCATGTGCCACAATATCCTCCGCTCTGCTCACAACCGTCTCTCCGTCTTTCCAGTCGCGCAGGAAATATGCATAATAATTCAGCCCGATCACACCGCCTCTTTCCCCGATCGCTTTCAGAAGTTCATCATTCAGGTTTCTCGGATGACTGCACAAATGTCTCGCGTTGGAATGGCTCGCTACAAAAGGCTTCTTTGTGAACTTTAACACATCCCGGATTCCTGCATCGTTTAAATGTGCCACATCGATGATCATTCCCAGGTTCTCCATCTCTTCCAGAAATTCAATCCCATGCGCTGTAAGCCCATATCCGGCTTCTGAAAAGGCTTTTCCGGCAAATTCTCCGCCAGTCGCTTTTGCCGGATATCCAAGCTGATTCGGATAGTTCCAGGTCAGAGTCATCATCCTTGCCCCCATCCGGTAAAAGTCTCTTAAAAGGGCAGGATCGCCCTCGCAGATTTCTCCTTCTTCCAATGTCAGCAACGCTGACATCCTTCCATTCTTCCGGTTTTCTTCAATCTCGTCATACTTTGTGACCGGCCGGATCCAGTCTTTATTTTTCTCCATTTCCCGATAAAATACATCCGCCATTTTCATTGCATAACGGAATGGACTCCCTGCAAGCATCGGATCCTCCAGATCCAGAAAAATGGCAAAATTTTGAATCAGATAATCCCCCTTTTTCATCCGTTCAAGATCCACATTTAAATTATTTTTCCGAAGTGAAATCTCTTTTCCCTGTTCCCTTCCTCTCTGAATCGCTAAAATTGTATCACAATGCATATCTGCTACTTTCATTTTCTATTCCCCCATCTTTTTCTTTCTTATAATATCTACCGTATGTGATCCCGCACCAACCAGTTCCGGGCGTTCACACGTAGTCAGATGATAGTCAATAAACGTCTGGAAAGTCTTTTCATCCATCGTATTTAACACCTGACGCATATAATCGGATGGTCCATCCGCCGAAATAATCTGGATCCGTTCCATTCCTGCTGCTTCATTGTAGCTGTCAATATCCTCCAGACGCACATAATCATACAAATCTTCCGGTGAAGGACATACCCGGTAATTCGCATCCAGTTTGCCATTTTCCAGGCATTCCTGTATATGGTTCTCCCGGAATCCATACACCAGAACACTGTACTCATTCATTGTATAAGCCACCAGGATCGTGCCCTCATCTTTCAGAACACGCTTCGCCTCCATCAGCGCCTTTACCTTATCTTCCTTTGTATAAAGGTGATACATCGGTCCAAACAGGATGATCAGGTCAAATTCCTTATCCGGAAAACGTGACAGCTTCAGCGCATTTCCCTGATATGCTTTCACAGAGCTGTTCTTCTTTTTCAGAATTCCCAGATTGTATTTCACCAGCTCTACCGCCGTCACATCGTACCCTTCTTCGGCAAGCGCAACACTGTAGCGCCCGGTTCCGGCTCCTACATCCAGAATCTTTACCTGTCCATGCTCCCGCTTAGGAAGATATTTGTGAATGTACTTCATTGAGGTGATAAATTCTACCTGTCCGTGGCGGCTCTTAAGCCGCTTCTCTTCGTTAAATTTGTTATAATATTTTTCAAGCTCTGTCATCATAAATCAATTGTATCCTTTATTTTTATTCTAGCGCTGCCGCTCTCCGGAATAAAATAATTCCGATCACGAACAAGACAGCGATCATCCCCACACCAATATTGATATTGCCGGTAAGCTGCGAGATCAGGCTCACGATCGTTGTTCCCATAAAGGACGCGCCTTTTCCGCAAATATCCATTAAGCCGAAAAATTCACCTGACTGGTTCGCCGGTATAATTTTCGTAAAGTAAGATCTTGAAAGCGCCTGCACACCTCCCTGGAACATGCCTACCCAGACAGCAAGAACCCAGAACTGCCACTGGTAATGCAGAAAAATCGCAAAAATTGCCACTCCAAGGTATGCCACGATACATACTGTGATCAGCTTTTCTGCAGAATATTTCTTCGCAAGTCTTCCGAAAATAATCGCAAATGGGAAAGCTACAATCTGCGTAAGCAACAATGCAAGAAGAAGTCCTGTACTGCTAAGTCCAAGTGCTGATCCATATGCAGTTGCCATATCAATAATCGTATAAACCCCGTCAATATAAAAGAAAAACGCCAGAAGAAACAGAAAAACCTTCTTCTCCTTCTTTACATTTTTCAGAGTAATGCCGATTCTTTTGAAGCTTTCTGAAAAAGCATGCTGCTTCTTTTCTACATAATACTTCTGGTGATAAGTTTTCAGAAGTGGTAATGTCATAATTACCCACCATACCGTGATGATCACAAAGGAAACCATCATTGCTATCTCCATTGTAATCCCAATCTTCCCTGCATTTAACACAACCAGAAGACAGATTACAAACGGTACACAGCTTCCGATATATCCCCACGCATAGCCCTGGGAAGAGACTTCATCCATCCGGTCTTCCAATGTCACATCGACAAGCATGGAATCATAAAATACCAGCGTCACGGAATATCCGACCTTTGCAATGACAAAAACTACCAGAAAGGCCAGCCAGTACTTTGCAAATCCCAGTGCGACTGAAGCAATTGCCCCGATTCCAAGTGCAATTGTAAAAACTGGTTTTTTATAGCCTTTTGTATCTGCAACGGTTCCAAATACCGGTCCTGCAAGTGCTGTAAGTAAGGTTGCAATGGATACTGCATATCCCCAGTATGCCAGATACTGTACATCCGAAAGTCCCTGCTTTCCTGCGATATAGTTGAAATAAATCGGTAAAATGGTTGCTGCCAGAAGTGTGAATGCAGAATTTCCGACATCATAAAGTATCCAGTTTTTCTCCTGTTTTGTCAATTTTATTTTCATTTAACGTATCCTCCTTGCCAGGAAACTGAGAACCAAATGTATAGGCATATACAGAATCTAATGTGGCGTTTCCTTCCAGAAACGGTTTGTATTCGCAGATCAGTTTGTCTGCCAGTGGAACTGCTTTTTCATAAAGATGAAGCAGTTTTCTTATCTGTTCCCTGCAGGATTCATTCTCATGATACTTGATAATAAACCCATGAAAATCATAATAAAGCCCTGCCACTTTAAGTGCTGCATAAAGTGCCATCCGCTTTATTTTAGATGGACAGACAAGAATCCTGTCATAAAATACCATTCCATTCAGTGCTTTTTTGACTTCCTTTGCTGTAATTCCGCGATAAAAATCTTTTATAATTATCGCATTTTTCATAGAAGGAACAATATGTCCGGTCAGTCTCCTGCTCACTGGATTTTCTCCGTTCATAATCATCAGCTTACGATCCAGCTCGCCCTCCACTGCAATATGTGCAAGACCAGTCTCTTTTACTGCCTGTTCCACGTAACCATGACAGATTTCATCCAACGCGAAGTGGCAGAGCACTCCATATACATAAGCCAGATGCTTCTCATACTGGTCGTGTGTATGTAAAGCCTTCGCTGCATGAACGAAGAACTTTGCCCCGCTCTCGTTATGTATACGGCTTCCCAACTGATTGACCTTGTTCTTGCCAAGCGGTCTGTAATAAAAAAGAATATCCGGTCCATGAAGTCCAATATTAAAAAGCTCCGGATATTTATCAATAACTTTTCTCTCATATCCGCTTAATCTGCCCCTGATCTGCTGTCCAAAAATGTAATGTGCATAAGTTGACGGCATATTATCCCATCCTTTCTTTTCTGAAACACGTTTTATTATAGACGTTGCGCTTTGCAGGCTCTATCTTACTTCTGTAAAGCTTATATAACAGTTTTGTAAAAAAGAATGTGCCTTGGCACATCCTCGCGCCGAGCGCAGTCGCTTGCGACATTCTTCATCGTCGTGCGAGTGCGCATCTCCGGCACGTAGCGCCTTCTATTTCATAGGAAGTTCCTTCGGAATTTCCTATAAAATAAAAAGTATTGACAAAAATGATACGTTCTAAATAAATAGTAACACAAAAAGGCCTTTCAGGATAGTCCCGAAAGGTCTTCTGCACGACACTTTTAAAATACTTTCATCGTCCACTTGCTCATATCCCACACCTCATTTACCACATCCTGATAGAATTCCGGCTCATGGCAAATCAGAAGAATACTTCCTTTGTATTCCTGAAGCGCTTTTTTCAGAGAATCCTTTGCATCCACGTCTAGATGATTGGTCGGCTCATCCAGGATCAGCAGATTCGTGTCCTTGTTGACCAGCTTACAGAGTCTTACCTTTGCCTGTTCACCACCACTCAGTACCCTTACCTGGCTCTCAATATGCTTCGTAGTGAGTCCGCATTTTGCAAGGGCAGAACGCACCTCATACTGGGTAAATGACGGAAATTCCTGCCACAGCTCTTCAATACAGGTTGTCTTGTTTTCTCCTTTAACTTCCTGTTCAAAATAGCCGATCTGAAGATTTTCCCCAAGCTCACACTCGCCGGAAATTGCCGGGATCAGACCAAGTACACTCTTCAAAAATGTAGTCTTTCCGATACCATTTGTTCCGACAATCGCAATCTTGTGTCCTCTTTCCATCTGGAAATTCAGCGGCTTGGAAAGTGGTTCATCATAACCGATTACAAGATCTTTTGTTTCGAATAACATTTTCCCCGGAGTCCGTCCGTAACGGAACTTAAATTCCGGTTTCGGCTTTTCCGCTGCCAGCTCAATTACATCCATTTTATCCAGCTTTTTCTGTCTGGACATCGCCATATTTCTTGTAGAAACACGGGCTTTATTTCTTGCCACAAAATCCTTCAGTTCACTGATTTCCTGCTGCTGTCTGCGGTATGCTGCCTCAAGCTGTGCTTTCTTAACTGCATAGACCTCCTGAAAATGATCATAGTCTCCCACATAACGATTCAGTTCCTGGTTCTCCATATGATAGATGATATTTACCACTTCATTCAGGAACGGAATATCATGGGAAATCAGAATGAATGCATTCTCATAATCCTGCAGATACCGCTTCAGCCACGTAATATGCTCTTCATCCAGATAGTTTGTCGGTTCATCCAGAAGCAGGATGTCCGGCTTCTCAAGCAGAAGCTTTGCCAGAAGAACCTTCGTTCTCTGACCTCCGCTTAGATCTGTAACATCACGGTCAAGTCCCAGATCCAGAAGTCCCAGTGCTCTTGCAACTTCCTCTACCTTTGCATCAATCGTGTAAAAATCATGCAGTGTCAACTCATCCTGGATCGTTCCAAGCTCTTCCATCAGAAGATTCATCTCATCCTCGTCTACTTCACCGAGTTTCTCACAGATCTCGTTCATTCGCTGCTCCTTCTGCAAAAGCGGATCAAACGCACTTTTCAGTGCGTCCTGGATCGTCATACCGCTCTGAAGGACTGCATGTTGGTCCAGATAGCCTGCTCGTACATTCTTCGCCCATTCCACCTTTCCCTCGTCCGGCGTAAGTTTCCCGGTAACGATACTCATAAAGGTAGATTTACCCTCTCCGTTTGCTCCTACAAGACCGATGTGCTCCCCTTTTAAAAGACGGAACGATACATCATCAAAAATGGCACGGTCACCAAAACCGTGTGTCAGATGTTCTACATTTAATATACTCATATTTTATTATTCTCCCTGATTCATTTCTTTACACATTGTCTTTTATTATATGTGGAAATTGGTGTTCTTTCAATATAAACAGACAAAAAACCCCAGAAACACAAGGTTTCTGAGGTTTGTATTTTTGAAAATGAACTCGAAAAAACTTCGTCTTTCCCGCAGCCACATTGCTCCAAATTAACGTTTAGAGAACTGTGGTGCTCTACGAGCTGCTTTGAGACCGTATTTCTTACGTTCTTTCATACGTGGGTCACGTGTAAGGTATCCGGCTTTCTTAAGTACCGGTCTGTAATCAGAATCTGCTTCAAGAAGTGCTCTTGCGATTCCGTGACGGATTGCTCCTGCCTGTCCTGTGTATCCACCACCACGTACGTTAACGAGAACGTCAAATTTATCAACTGTTTCAGTTGCAACTAATGGCTGACGAACTACAACTTTAAGAGTTTCAAGTCCTAAATATTCGTCGATATCTCTTTTATTGATTGTGATCTTACCTGTACCTGGTACAAGGTATACTCTTGCGATAGATTTTTTTCTTCTTCCTGTTCCGTAGAATTTAGCTGTTGCCACTTTTATTTCCTCCTTTCAAACCTCTGACTAAAATGTTAAAACTTCTGGTTTCTGTGCCTGATGAGCATGTTCTGCTCCAGCATATACGTGAAGTTTCTTGATCATTGTTCTTCCCAAAGGTCCTTTTGGAAGCATACCTTTAACAGCAAGTTCGATAACCTGTTCCGGTTTCTTTGCCATCATTTCTCTTAATGTAGTTTCTTTCATTCCTCCTACATAATCTGAGTGATGATAGTATACTTTCTGATCTAATTTCTTTCCTGTAACTTTGATCTTTTCAGCGTTGATAACAATTACGTTGTCACCTGTATCAATGTGCGGTGTAAATTCCGGTTTATTTTTTCCTCTTAAAACTTTAGCGACTTCTGCTGCAAGACGTCCAAGTGTCTGTCCTTCAGCGTCAACTACATACCATTTTCTTTCAATCTTATCTGGATTAGCCATGTAAGTTTTCATTGGTTGACCTCCTATGAATTTCAGTTTACTAATTATTTTCATTGTAGATTCTATAGAAAACAAGTTCACTCCGGGGCTTTGGTGCAAACTGTTTCTTCTCACGTCATACTTGCATATTATATTATACCAGCAGGCTTTTGTCAACTGTTTCTTGCTGATTTTCATCACTTTTTTGTGGGAATTTTCTACAGTATTTCTTTCAGATTGTCCACAGTTTCTTCTGCCTTCACCAGTGTAATACTGCCATTATCCAGGCATTCAACAAACTTATATACCAGGTCAGGATCAAACTGTCTGCCTGCATCCTGAAGAAGCTTCTCCCGTGCCACTTCAATAGGAAATGCTTTTTTATAACATCGTTTGGATGTCATGGCATCAAAAGAATCTGCCACGCACAAAATCCGCGCAGTCAGTGGAATATCTTCTCCTGCGATCCGGCGTGGATATCCTTTTCCATCATACCGCTCATGATGACCGATGACTGCCGGAATTACATAATCCAGCGATGGAAGGTGACGGATAATATCGATCGATGCCTCTACATGCCCTTTGATGATCTCATATTCTTCATCTGTCAGTTTTCCCTCTTTATTGAGTATATACTCCGGAATACCGATTTTACCGACATCATGCAGAAGTGCTGCCTGCCGGATAATCTCTATCATATCTTCGTTCATTCCAAGGGTCGTCGCCAGTGACGTTGCATAATAAGCTACGTTGTTGGAATGGCTGAACGTATAGTGATCCTTCGCATCAATTGCCGCCGTCAGCGCATAAATCGTAGACTCATACTCCTGATAAATATGGGTATGATTCCTTGTATTGTTCCCCTCACTGTTGTTCCGGAACATCATATCAAAGACCTGGATCCCATTTTTTCCATTATGTTTCACATGATAAACTGCCAGATCTACATTTTCCATCAGCTCTTTCACGTTCCTTGCCGCATAAGGAGCCGCACTGATACCGGCACTCACAGTTACCGCTTTCAGCTTCATATCCGTTCTGCGGTTATTCATAACATAAATCTGTTTTGCAATAGATTCCACCATATTTCTGGCGGAAAAAAGATCATATCCCGGTAAAAGAACCGCAAATTCCTTTCCTCCATAGCGGGCCGTGTATCCACTTTCTCCGACACTGCTTCTGATAATATCTGCAATCCGCTGCAGACACAGATCTCCTTCTTTCACCCCATACAACTGATTATACAATTTAAAATCATCTACATTGATGATCGCAAGTGCCAGCGATGCCTCCCTGTTTTTCTCAAGCTCTTCATTCAGCACTTCATAGAAATATTTCCGGTTCAGTAATCCGGTCATCTCATCTGTTCTGGCTTCCTGGCGGGCTCTCTCGTACAATCTTGAATTCTTAATCGCAATCGATGCAACCGACGTAACAGATGAGATCAGCTGCACCTCATCATATACCAGCCGTTTTTTCACCGAAGCATCTGTGATCAGAATCACACCAACCAGGCATTCTCCATCTTTCAACCCTGCACAGTAACGGATATGCGTCTTATCCAGCCGGTGTTTTTCACTCTCCCACATCGACTTATACTCCACGGTATAACGGAAATCCCGGTAAATGATCGGCTCTTCATGTTCTTTCAGCCACTGGATCATCGGGTTTTCTTCTTCCATCGTAAATGTCAGATCATTCAGTGGCTGATCACTTGCCACTCCCCGATATGGCTGTCCCGGTGCATCCTGCATACAAATATAGATATTTCCAACATCCATCAGTTCTTTCATGACACTGATCGTTTTGTCCAGAATTTCATTTAAATCCAGCGTCTTCGAAATTGCAGAGCTGAACTCCCTGATTTTTTCTGTCTGATAATTTTCTTCCCTGACAAACACACTGCGTACCAGAAGCTTCCACAAAAAAGTAAACAGCGCATAAATCACCAGAAACACAATTGCAAAAGCAAGGGCATAAAGCGTTGTATTCTTATTCATCTGTATATGGAAGATTTTCTGCAGATATGGAATTACATTCAAAAATACAATAACAGAAAACAAAAATCCCACACCGTAACACAGACTGGGCGATGCCAGCATCTGCAGCCGGAACAGACGTCTGCGGATCAGTGCATAAAACAGGAAAAATACATTTACAACACCACTTAAAATATCAATCGGAAACCCACTGAAAAATGGTATTCCAAGCAACATATTCCCTGCAAACAACACCAGGACTCCTGCCATGACCGGTTCATACTGTACTTTCATATTGGGATTTGCTTTGCAGATCCGCACAAGGATAAGGAAAAGATAAATCAAAAAAATCCCAGCCGGGAAAAAGAGTACTAATATAGTAGGTTTAATCTCATACACAAAAGTAGGCAGCCCATTCTTTTCCACCACATTCGGGCATCCCAGGAATACCCCATGCCGGATATTTACCACAAAACAGATCAGCATAACAGCCAGATATATTTTCCCTGGCAGACTTTTTTTCACCCCGCCAAATGCCAGAATAAAACAATAATATGCATACGGCAGTAGTAAAATTCCAAGCAGGGAAACCTGATACCAGAATTCATAACTTGGCCACAGATGGACACGCATAAATGCCGATCCTCCAGCCCAGAAAAGCAGTCCAACCAACACTACCAGAAAGCTATTTACAATTTTATTTCGCTTCGCTGTCAGAAACATCAGCAGCATAAATCCATAGCACACCATTGCTATGATTGAAATATATCCATAGGTTCCCATAATTCCCTCTTATCTCACTTTGTTCAAACATTCCTGCACTTCCAGCAACGCCTTCAAATCATAATAAGAAGGATTCATCTGATGCAGTTTTTTTCCAGTCTGTTTTTCATAAGTTTCAAATGTTCCGCACGTAAAAATTGTAACCTGCAAAGGATCCATTCCCAATATTTTCTTCAAGTCACGGTAATCCTGATCAATATATTTAAAATATGTACTCAGTAACTCTTTTAAAATATCGGCGCTCATGGCACTGTTCAGCAAGGATTCCCGTTCCAGTTCTACATACATATGCAGATATGGGCGGTTCTTTTCATTATATTCTTTTGCCGCAACCCAGTTTGTGATCGGGAGCTTTGACAGACGAATAACATTTCGGATCCCATTTTCTGAAATCCTTGTAAATCCTGCTATGTCAATGATCCATGGTACCCTGTCCACATATTCAAAACGTGGGATCTGTGTTTCATCTTCCTTGTTTTCCAGTCCAACGCACCGGTACATATCACCACAACGATATCTCGCGAATGCACCGCCTTTCAAAATCGTAAATACGAGCTCATATTTTTCTCCCGGTCGGACTTCATCCATCAGATATGTCGGTGGAACATAAGACGGATCCTCATGATTTTTCAACATATCCTTCTCTGTGATAAATTCATAAAATGCCGTATCCGGGAAGAAATACATTCCTTTTCTCGTCCAGGTCTCTGTCCCCATTATAGATGGCTCCGTACCGGCAAACAATTCCATCGGCCGGATTCCCCAGAGCTCTTCCAGATCATCTTTATAGCACTGATTATCCGTACCTGCTACCATGAACCCTTTTAAATGGAATAAATCCTTTGGAAGTAATTGCCGGTTCTCTTTTTTACAGCGGCACTTTGCCTGTATCAGGCGGAAGATCATATGCGGTCTGCATTTCAGAAGACTTGATAGTTGGATGCCTCTGCCACCAGTCAGCGAAGACAGGCTCAGACTTACCGCATAAGCCACACTTCCAAGTCCAAAGAAAAATCCCAGATCTTTTTTCATCGCCATTTTAAATCCCAGCTTGTTTCGTTCGCTGAAACTCATATTCACAGCATCTTTTACTGCCGGAAGGAACTCGATATCGATTTCTTCTCCGAGTGCCAGTGGAAAAAGTCCTGTAGCATATGGAAGCGGTGCCAGCGCATACAGGAATTTATCCGTAGATGCAACATCAAAAGATCCCTTTTTCCTGCTGGTCGATAAAATCAGACATGCTGTCACATTATTCCGGTAGGTATCCAGCATACTTCTTGTATACGGCGCAACCTTAATCGGATGTTTCCCGCCTTCCCAGGTTGTCTGAATCCAGATCACCGGATTCCCCGGAAGCATATCAGGCTGCTTGGTCAAAAGAATATCTGCATAATCTTCATACTCCGTCAGTGGTACCATTTTACGGAATTCATCCAGATTTCGGGGATGTTTTCCTTTCAAAATCGACTGCCCAAGTCCACAGTTACTCCACAGCTGGATCTGTTCTTCCATCAGCCGTTGCTGGATTTTCATGTAACCGTCCATCGACAGATCCAGAAATCCACAGTACTGCTGCCATATTTCATTATACTGTTGTTTTTTTAATTTTTCTTTTAAATTCATAGACTGTCCGCTCCAGATCAATCATTTTTTCTGATAGTACGCAGGCATACCAGTATACTTTTTCTGTTCGGTATCAGAAATGGCGTACTTTGCTGATATTCTTTATAGTTAAAAAATGTCCGTGGAAATGTCCACAGATCCTGAAAAATAATATACAGATAATTCCAGAAAATCATAAGGAAAAAATAAATCCCTTGTTTCCATCCACCGACCATTCCCCACATGCACAAATACGCTCCTGCAAACCATAAAACACCCGGATGGCGGCACAATCCATACATACCTTCTGTATAAGCCGCACGCAGTTTATTTTCTTCACAATAGGTTTCTTCAAAGGGAAGCGCAAAAAACAACGTATAAATGAGCAGACAAAAGAAAAGGAATCCTCCTAATCCAAATCCGGTCATTGTTCCGATCTTCCGATGGCAACTCCCCCATGCTGCATAAAGTTCTGCAATCAGCGATACTACAACGAGAATACTCCCAGCTGCAAAAAATTTTTGTAATACTGCATTCTTCATCCGAACACTGTTAATATCATAAATAAAATACAGAATAAATCCTGTACTTCCTAGTATAAACTGCCACATTTTTCTCTCCATAATTTGTGCATTATTATGCACAAATACCTTTTCACGCACCATAAATTATAATAAAGGTTACTATAAATTGCAACAAAAAAAATGGCTTCCCTTTCCTTTTTTTCAAAAACATTACTATATCATTACATTTTTTACAAATTCCACTTTTTGCTTTAAATAGTATACCATCATTTGACTCTATCTGATACAATAGATGTATGGGATTTTTATCCAAATTTTGACTAAAAGGCAGGTACTAGAATATGTGGGCTTATGAAGGAATTTTTTATCAGATCTATCCAATTGGATTCTGTGGCGCTCCGACCGCAAATGACGGAAAAACCGTATCTCGAATTTTAAAATTAAAGGACTGGAGCAGTTATCTGGAATCCTTAGGTATCTCTTCTATATTATTAAATCCAATTTTCGAATCAGATAATCATGGTTATGACACCAGGGATTATAAAAAAATTGACTGCCGTCTCGGAACCAATAAAGATTTCGCAGAAGTATGCAAAGATCTCCATGCACACAATGTAAAAATTGTCCTTGACGGTGTGTTTAATCACGTAGGACGTGGCTTCTGGGCATTTAAAGATGTACTGGAAAAGAAATGGGATTCTCCATACAAAGACTGGTTCTGTATCAATTTTGACGGTAATTCCTGCTACAATGACGGCTTCTGGTATGAGGGATGGGAAGGACATTTTGAACTGGTCAAACTGAACCTTGCCAATCCTGCTGTTGTAGATTATCTTCTGGAATGTGTAAAGGGCTGGATCGATGAATTTGATATCGACGGTCTCCGGCTTGACGTTGCATACTGCCTGGACCGCAATTTCATGAAACGTCTACGCAGTTTCTGCCAGGAATTAAAACCTGACTTTGCCCTGATCGGAGAGGTTCTCTTCGGAGACTATAATCAGATCGTCAATGACGAAATGCTGCACAGCTGCACCAACTACGAATGCTATAAAGGCATTTACTCCAGCTTCAACAGCATGAACATGTTTGAGATCGCGCACTCTCTGAACCGTCAGTACGGACCGGAACAGTGGTGCATTTACCGTGGAAAACATCTGATGTCTTTTGTTGACAACCACGATGTGACCCGAATTGCAAGTATCCTGACCAACAAGAACCACCTGCCGCTGACTTACGGTCTTCTTCTTGGTATGCCGGGTGTTCCTTGCATTTATTATGGAAGTGAATGGGGTGAGGAAGGAGTAAAAGCTCCGGACAATGACTATGCTCTCCGCCCATGCTTCGATGCGCCAAAACCGAATGCACTGACTGAACAGATCAAAAAAATGATCCATGTCAGAACCGGAAGCAATGCTCTTTGCCATGGAAGTTATCGCAATGTTGTCCTTACTAATCATCAGCTCATCTTTGAGCGCAAAACAGATGATGAACGGATGCTGGTTGCAATTAACGCATCGGATGCACCGTTTACCGCACACAACGTCGAACTCGGGGGAACTATGACTGATCTGCTCACCGGAAATGAAATCCAGATGAACGGCCAGCTCGAAATACCACCATACAGTGTGCAGTATCTGAAATAAAACTTTTTCTTCCTAAAAAACCGGGAGAGATGACTTTTCCAACAAGTCATCTCTCCCAGTTTCTTTTTTAATAAATATATTCCTTCATTTCCTGATAAACTCTCGCAAGAGGAAGACCCACGATCGTATTATAATCGCCTTCAATCCCACGAATATACATGCCAAATGCACCCTGGATCCCGTAGGCTCCTGCTTTGTCCATCGGCTCTCCTGTTGCAATATATTCCCGGATTTCTTCCTTGCACATCGGATATACATGCACATCACTGCATTCATGAAATGTCTTCCGGATCTTTTTCCCATCCTTCTTTATCAGAAGCGTAACACCGGTGTAAACCTGATGCGCTTTTCCCTGAAGCATGGAAATCATCTGATATGCCTCCTCTTTATCCTTTGGCTTTCCGAGAATCTTTCCATCTGCTGCAACCACCGTATCCGAACCGATCACCAGAAAATCCCCTGCATTTTTCTTTTCATACTGCTGGTAGACATCTTCTGCTTTCTGCGCAGAAAGTTCTTCCACAACCTGGCTTGGAACCTGGGATGTAATTACTTCCTCACTGTGTGACGGCATGACTACATGCTTTATATTTCCCTGTTCCAGCAGTTCTGTCCTGCGCGGTGATGCAGAGGCCAGAACTACAGTCAGCTTCTGTATTCTACTACACATAGCTTAATCCTCTTTCACAAGAATCTTCTTAATTTCTCCCATATACATGTTATGCATATCTTTGTCAGCATACCATTTGTCAAGATTTGCTTTCTCAACAAAATTTTCTTCTCCCATACGCTGTACATAAACCTTCTTGCATACAAAGATCATTTTTGCTTCTTCAAACGCAACTGTTCCATCTACATAATATGGTGTCAGACCGGCTTCTTTGATCTTATCTTCGTCCCTTCCGGAGACTCTTCCACAGAGATTTAACGCTTCTCTATGCTCTTCTCCAAAGAATGCCAGTGTAAAATAATCTTCTCTGTCCACAAATTCTTTGGTATAACGGGAATCACGGATATAAGCTGTCGCAGTCGGCTTGCCCCACATAATTCCAACACCACCCCAGCTTGCTGTCATGGTGTTACATTTTTCTTCATTTCCTGCTGTGATCAGCATCCACTGTTTTCCGATCAGGTCAAATGGATTATCCTTTAATCCTTCTGCTTTTATTTCTGTAAAACTCATTTTTCTGTCCTCTTATTTTGCGATTACTTTACGGAAATTCTTCTTTCCTTTTCTTACAACTTTTCCTTCACCTTCAAAGTCTGCTTTTGCAAATGTTGTCGCAATATCGGAAACCTTTTCTCCGTCAACGGCAACTCCACCCTGCTGTACGGCACGGCGTGCTTCTGACTTGGAAGCAACCAGTCCACTCTTGTGAAGCAGTGTCAGGATATCGACAGACCCGTCTGCAAAATCTTCATCAGAAAGCTCTGCTGTCGGCATATCTGCTGCATTTCCTGAGCTGAACAGTGCACGTGCGCCTTCCTGTGCCTTTGTAGCTTCTTCTTCGCCGTGAACCAGTTTTGTCAGTTCGAACGCAAGGATTTCTTTTGCTGTGTTAAGCTGTGCGCCTTCCCATTTGTCCATCTCATCAATCTGCTCAAGCGGAAGGAATGTCAGCATACGTAAACATTTAAGAACATCTGCATCTGCCACATTTCTCCAATACTGGTAGAATTCAAACGGAGAAGTTTTTTCCGGATCAAGCCATACAGCTCCAGACTGTGTCTTACCCATCTTCTTTCCTTCTGAATTCAGAAGCAGTGTGATTGTCATCGCACTTGCATCCTTACCAAGCTTACGACGGATCAGCTCTGTACCACCAAGCATGTTGCTCCACTGATCATCTCCGCCAAACTGAAGATTACAGCCGTATTTCTGGTATAACATATAGAAATCATAGCTCTGCATGATCATGTAATTGAACTCAAGGAAGCTCAGTCCCTTTTCCATACGCTGTTTGTAGCATTCTGCAGTCAGCATACGATTTACGGAGAAATGTGCTCCGACTTCACGAAGTACTTCCACATAATTCAGATCCATCAGCCAGTCCGCATTATTAACCATCAGTGCTTTCCCGTCTGAAAAATCAATAAAACGGCTCATCTGCTTCTTAAAGCAGTCACAGTTGTGCTGGATTGTCTCCGGTGTCATCATCTGACGCATATCTGTTCTACCGGACGGATCCCCGATCATAGCAGTACCGCCCCCGATCAAAGCGATCGGCTTATTGCCAGCCTCCTGCAGTCTCTTCATCAGGCACAGTGCCATAAAATGTCCAACATGCAGACTATCCGCCGTCGGATCAAACCCAATATAAAACGTAGCCTTCCCGTTATTCACCAGATCCCGGATAAGCGGCTCATCCGTAACCTGCGCAATCAATCCTCTGGCCTTAAGCTCTTCATAAATACCCATTTTCCTAATTTCCTTTCTTTTTCAAAACCTATATCTTAGTCACAGCCAATCTTCTCCCCCGGAGAAGGAGGCGTCCCGTCTGGAACTCTTTGAAGTCTTCAAGGATGTCAGCCATCCGGAAACCATTTCTATTTGACTGCATGTGCAGGCGGATGCTCATACTTCTTAGGTTTTGGGAATTTGTGTTATAATTGAAAATCCATCTGTCTGAGCGCAGCGAGTTATGGATTTTCAATCATGCCCTTAACAAATTTACAAAACCTTAGAAGTATCAACCGCCGAACCCGCAGACAAATAGAAATAGATTCCGGATAGCGTCCGTCCTGAACCCCTTCAATTTTTCCAATAAAAAAACCTCGTCCTCCGGACAATCAGCCTTTAAGGACGAGGTATATTCTCTCGTGGTACCACCTTAATTCACATCCGGCTCGCACCGAATGCCTCAGTCAGTAACTAACATTACCGTAGCAAGTATAACGTCCGCCACTCCGTCACAGCTTACTTGCGCTTCCGCGCGTTCGGTGTGAAGCTCCAAGATGTATTCACATCTGACTCTTCGTGCACCTCTCATCAACCGGTTACTTTCTGTCTGAGCCTTGTCATCTGCTACTTGTTCTCTTCATAGCCTATAATTTTCTTTTCTTTTGTCATACTACCGTATCCTTCAAAATTTGTCAAGCCGGATTTCACGCCAAATTATCACAAAACAACTTTTGTCAAATCCACTTCACAGCCTTCCATCATTTTCCGAACCACTCTCGCAGATTCCCTAATTCCAGAAATCCGTCTTCTGCTCCAGCTCAATATCTGCACTTTTAAACACCGGATTAACTCCCCGCTTCAACTGATCCTCATAATCCCGGATTGCCTTAAATGCCGTCCCGGACAAAATCAGGATCACCGGAATATTGATCAGTGCCATCACGCCCATCAGTACATCGGAAAGATCCCACAAAAGCGACATTTCCATACCTGCCCCTAGAAATACAACAAATGCCGATACCAGGCGGAATCCGCGCATAAATTTTTTCCCCGGTTCCTTTTTATGGATATAGGTCAGAAGATTATCGCAATAGAAACAATTTCCAAGCAATGTTGTAAACGCAAAAAATACCATAGCCACCGTTATAAATACCGGACCAAATGCTCCCAGGGATTCCTGAAGAGATGCCTGAACCCACGGTGCCCCCTGCATCTCCCTGGTTGGATCAATGCCAGACGACATACACATCATCGCCGTTGCCGTGCAAAGAAGAAGTGTGTCGATAAAGACAGACAGCATCTGAACCAGTCCCTGTTTGACCGGATGGCTGACATTTGCAGAAGCAGATGCATTCGGTGCCGAACCGATTCCGGCTTCGTTGGAATAAAGCCCACGGCGGATACCCTGCATCATAGCAGAACCCGCAAACGCTCCGAAAATCGCCTTGAAATCAAACGCTTCCTCAAAAATACGCAGGAACATTTCCGGCACATTGCGGATATTGATGATAACCACAATCAGCGCCATACCGATATATGCAAGTCCCATCACCGGCACAAGCGTCGATGTCACCTTTACAATACGGCTTCCACCGCCAAGCAGACACCATCCGGTCAGAACTGCCAGAATCCCACCAATGATCCATGGGCTTACCTTCGGATCATAAAAAGAAAATCCGGAAAATGTAGACTGCAGATTGTAGGATGCCAGCATATTGAATCCAAATGCATAAGTCAGGATCATGGCAATACAAAACACGATCGCCAGTGGTCTGCAATGCAGCGCCGCCTCGATATAATAAGCCGGACCACCATAGCATTTCCCATCCTCTCCCTTTTTCTTGTAAATCTGTGCCAGCGTACTTTCAATCAGTGCAGACGCACTTCCAATGATCGCAATCACCCACATCCAGAATACAGAACCAAATCCCCCAATACAAATTGCCGATGACACCCCGACAATATTTCCCGTTCCTACTCTCGATGCCGTTGAAACCATAAGCGCCTGGAATGATGAGATTGCCTCTTTGTCGTCCGGCTTCTCCATCACGGACTCACAAGCTCTCTCAAATAAACGCACCTGTGGAAATCTTGTCCGGATTGTAAAATATAAACCTGCACCGATCAGAATAATCACCAGAAGTTTGCTGTACATAAATGAACTGACCGCCCCAATAATCGTCTGAAACATACCTTCTTTCCTTTCTCAGTGTTTTCTACCATTTTCGCTATATCTTAACGGAAACTCTCAAAATTTGCAAGCTTTTTCTATTTAAAAGCGGACAAGCAACGCCTGTCCGCCAAATTTATACTATATTTTTCTATCCCTTTACAGCTCCGGCAGCAACACCCTTGATGATGTACTTCTGTCCTGCCAGATATACAATGATGATTGGGATTACTGTAAGCATAATGCTTGCCATCATCGGTCCCATTTCAACTCTTCCGTAACTTCCGCGGAAATACTGGATCAGCATTGGGATTGTTTTATACTTCTTAATATCAAGTACAAGAGTTGGAAGCAGGTAATCATTCCATACCCACATTGCTTCCAGAATACCTACGGATATCATGGTAGGCTTCAGGATATGGATATCGATCAAAAAGAAGGTCTGCAGCGGATTACATCCGTCGATCATGGCAGCTTCTTCGATTTCTACAGGAATCGATTTTACAAATCCGCAGAACATAAATACCGCAAGACCTGCGCCAAATCCGAGATAGATCACCCAGATATTCCATGGCATATTCAGATGTAAGGTATCTGCTGTCTGTGACAAGGTGAACATAACCATCTGGAAAGGAACAACCATGGAAAATACAAACAGATAATATAAAATCTTTGAAATCGGACTATTTACACGGGTTATATACCATGCACACATGGAGCAACATACAAGAATAGCAACTACAGAAGTAATCGTAATAAATGTACTGTATCCAAGACTGCTCAAAAATCCTTTTGAAGCAACGGCATCTACATAGTTTGCGATTCCTGCAAATGCATCTGCAGTCGGAAGTTTAAATGCAGTTCCTGTACTGATCGCTGATTCTTTTTTCAAAGAGTTCATCAGGATCATAATGATCGGATAAATCCAGGCGAGTGCCGCAATTGTTAATATAACTATCCATATTGTATTTGCAATACTTTTCTTCTTTTTCATTACTGCTGCACCTCCTTAGATCTTGTTGCTTTCAGCTGTACCAGTGAAATAATGATAACCAGAACACAGAAGATCACTGCTTTTGCCTGTCCATAACCTTTCCACTGCATTCCGGCACGTGCGTAGAATGTCTGGTAAATATTCAGTGCCAGCATTTCTGTCGCATGGTTCGGATCTCCACCTGTAAGAGCCAGGTTCTGGTCAAACAATTTAAATGAATTGGTAAGTGTCAGGAAGACGCAGATCGTGATGGAAGACATTACCATCGGAACTCTGATTTTCCAGAGGATATCCCACTTTGCTGCTCCGTCAATCTCTGCTGCTTCGATCAGATCATCCGGTACATTCTGAAGACCTGCGATGTAAATGATCATCATATATCCGATCTGCTGCCAGCACATCAAAATGATAAGTCCCCAGTAACCGGCTGAAGAATTCAGTGCCAGAAGCGGCTGTCCGATGATCGTAAGCAGACAGTTGATCAGGATCTGCCAGATATATCCAAGTACGATTCCACCGATCAGGTTCGGCATAAAGAAAATAGTTCTGAAAATATTGGTTCCCTTTAACTTCTGTGTCAGAAGCAGTGCCAGACCAAATGCCAGTACGTTGATCAGTAAGATCGATACAATCGCAAATAATACTGTAAATTTAAATGAACTTGTAAATGATGTATCCTTGATTGCTGCGGTATAATTTGATATTCCAACAAATGTTGCATTTCCTACTGTTGTAAACTTACAAAAAGAAAGATAAAATCCCTGTGCAAACGGAATAATAAATCCGATCACAAATGCAAGAAATGTTGGGAGAACAAATATTGGTGCATGTTTTTTCAGTGCCTTCTCCATAGAAATCCTCCTCTTTTCCTTTTGCCCGGAAGGATCTTCCTACCAGGTGGCTCTCATTTCACTTTTTATTTTTATATGGAAAAACGTAGGTTCCCATATCCAGAAAACCCGCTTCGTACAGGCTCTCCTCTCACTTAAAAGGGGCAGGCAAGCCGCCTGCCCCTAGGTCAGTTCTTTTTATGCAACTTATTTATTCATTTGCAAGCTTGTATTCAGATGCCCATCCATCTACGAATGCACTTACTACTGCATCCCAGTTAGCATCTGTCTGATCTGCCGCATAAGCTGTCAGTGCAGATCCAACACCATTTTTCCACTCTTCTGAAGGCATTGTTGAGAAGTTCCATGCTACCGGAGTCTTTCCGTCTTCGGTCATCTGTTTGTCTTCTTTGATAAAGAGATTCTTAGATTCCTGAGCTTTCTTAAACGGAATGTTGAATCCCATATCGTCTGCCATACATTTTGTTCCTTCATCTGAAGTTACACACCAGTCCATAAAATCTAATGTAGCCTGAATATCAGCTTCGTCTGCGTCTTTATTTACGCACCAGTAATTTTCTGTACCTGTGCAGAGTCCCTGGTTTGCTTCATCGCCTACACCAAAGTAAACCGGAAGCATGGTCATGTCATCATCTGTCAGACCGCCATCGATCAGCTGTGTATATTCCCATGTACCATTCTGATAGAATACAGCTTTTTTATTCAGGAATTCATTTCTTGCATCGTCACCTGTCTTTGCAGCAAGATCCTTTGGATCGCATGTGCTGTTGTTGATGTACAGATCCCACATATCGCGATAATTGTCAAGATATGTGCCTTTGATTGCATCTGTTGTGTTAATTCCTTCATCCTGATATTCAAAGTAGATCGGAAGGTTTGCAAGGTGTGTCTTGAATCTCCAGTCAGAAGATCCGTCCATACCTGCTGAAGTAAATGCAGAAAATCCAAGTTCAGAAGTTCTATTTGTAATGTCTTCTGCTACTTTTTTCAGATCTGCAAAAGATTTGATGTCATCCGGTGTATATCCTGCTTCTTTTAATAATGTCTTATTTGTGATAATTCCGTATGTTTCAATAACATATCCGATACCCGCTACAGAATCTCCGTCTTTCAGTGCATAATCATCACTTGTGAGTTCTTTGTAAATATCAGAATCTGATAAGTCGTAGCAATAATCTTTCCAGTTTGCAAGTCCTACAGGTCCGTTTACCTGGAATAATGTTGGTGCTCCGCTCTTTCCCATTTCACTCATCAGAGTGGTTTCATAGTTTCCGGAAGCTGCTGTAACAACCGTTACATCTACACCTGTCTCTTTTGTGTAATCCTTTGCCAGCTGCTGCCACTGCTCATCCTGCTCCGGTTTGAAGTTCAGATAATATACAGATCCTTTGCTGCTGTCCCCTTTACCGTCTGCACTCTTGCCATCGCTCTTGCTTCCACATCCTGCAAAGCATCCAAGTGTCATGATTCCTACCAGCCCCAGTGCCAGCCATCTTTTTTTGTTTTTCATAATTTCCGTTCCTCCTCGTCTGGATTTCTTTTCTATGCTTAAATAATAGCAAGAATCCAATCAAAGACTGTAACAAATCGCAAACCTCCTTTAACAAAAAATATACTTTTCGAAATGTAAAAAATTTGTTATTGATAAAATGACACCAACAGCCTTCTCCTCCCATCATCTCTCTTTCTCATACTCCCGGATACTTTCATCGGCAGTCTCCACCATCTGCGCAGGCGTCATTTTCCCGGCGGCAAGCTGTGGCAGACACTCCCCGATCGTCTCTTCCTGAAGGATGGAGTTCCATTTCACCTGATAGTTCGGAACGATCTGCGGATTGTTATTGTAGGCATTTACATAATCCTGAAGGAGCTGGCTGATTTCAGTGCGTCCGTTCTTGTCCATCAGCTCTTTCTTCTCTTCCAGATTGAATTTCGTGCGAAATTTCAAAAATTCAACCGCTCCTTCTTTGACCTCCTCGCTGTAAGTGGAAACCACCGCCCAGCCAAAGGTTTCCGGTGAGGCAATCAGTTTATTTCCCGGAAATGCGGAAAATCTTACCTTTTCTTTCCATTCTTCCGGCAACTGGTCGATCATCCAGTATCCGTTCGGGATCATTGCCACCTTTCCTGCGACAAAATTATTGTATGCCACATCGTAGTCAGCATGAATTGCATCTTCTGTTGTATACCGAAACAATTTCTGCAAGGTTTCTGCAATTTCAAGACCGGTATCATTGGAATAGCTTTCTGGGAGAAGCTCTTTCATAAATGCATAGCCTTCTTCCGTGTGTGCTGCCTCTGCTGTTGCAATCAGCATCGGCGCCCAGCCGGTTCCTTCAGTGTGAAGTCCAAGCGGTGTGATTCCGTTTGCCTGCAGCCGGTCACAGCAGTCCCAGAATTCTTCCCATGTCTCCGGGAATTTCTCAATCCCTGCTTCCGCAAAAAGCTCCGGATTCCAAAACATGCCGGCGCACGCAAATGCCGCCGTACTGATCGGTCCAAGATAGATATTGCCATCCTCATCCGTACAGCCTTCCATCACCGCCGGTTCGATCATATTCCTCCACTCTTCATCCTCTTCCAGATACGGACTCAGATTCTCGATCCGTCCATCCGCAACCATCATCTGATAAAAGGACGGCAGGGTGCGCACATCATAGATCACAGCCGGAAGCTCGTCTGTGACATTTAACCGTTTCAGATTTTTTCGGTATTCCTCTTCCGTCTCCATGATCCATTCCACTTGCATATGATACGTACCGGCATATTCTTCATTAAACGCATCAACGACATCCTGTTCCGTTTTCTTGCCGGAAGTCGGATCTACCGTCAGAATGATCGGAATATCAATCTCTTTTTTTTCTGTGCTCCGGCTTGTCTGCCCCGTATTTTTACCACATCCGGTCAGCACTGTCAGAACCAGTGCGATACAAAACACCGATTGCAAATATTTTCTATAAATCACGTTTCTCCTTTCCGTCATCCGGAATTTGGATTGTACACCGAGTTCCATTTTCTTCTGCCTCATAGTAAAACAGCACATCCTCTCCATATTTCAGCCGCAGTCTGGTCAGTACATTCACCACTCCATATCCGTGTTCCTTATCCTGGAAGCATTTTTTCGCCTCCAGAATCGGATGCCCGTTTAAGGCATTGATCTTTTCCATCATTTCCCGGTCAATCGGCTTCCCATTATTGAATACCACGATTTTCAGCTGGCTATCCTCCCTCGCAATCTCAATCCGGATCAGACCATTCTCATAAATTTCGCAGAATCCGTGCTTGATCGCGTTCTCGACAAGTGGCTGCAAGATCAGCTTCAGCATCCACGTACTCTTCTCTTCCACCTTACACTCAATCTCATACCGGAACAGATTTGCATTCCGGATCTGTTGGATTTCCATATAACTCTTTACATTTTCCAGTTCGTCCTCCACCGTCGCGATATCACTGCCCTTGCTGAGTGACAGACGCAGATATTTGGAAAGTGCCTGAATCATCTTCATGGTTGTCTCTTCTCCGTTTATCCGCGCAAGCATGTAAATTGTATCCAGCGTATTATAAAGGAAATGTGGGTTGATCTGTGCCAGAAGCATGTTCAACTCCGTCCGTCTGAGCACCCCTTCCTGTTCTTTGATCTCTGCCAGAAGATTCTCAATATTTTTTAGCATCTTATTGTAGGAATGTCCGATCTGATCCAATTCTGTATTGGTATTCAGTTCAATCAGGCGACTGAAATCATTTCCGTCAAACTGTGTCATCTCTTCACTGATCTCCCGGATCGGACTGGTGAACCGCTTGGAAAAATAGATACTGATCACAACCGCTACCACTGCCACAAACAGATAAATCCCGATCAGCACCGTAAGTACCCTCATCGTTCCCTGCGTCATTACACTCGACGGAACGACTGTGAACACCGTCATTTCAGAGCTGCTTTCTTTGTAAATGGAGCAGACACCACCGCTCACTCTCCGGCTTTTTGCAAGAATACCACTCGTTTCCTGTGCGCTGATCTTATAGACTTCCTGTTTTACCGCATCCGAAATCTTCGTCCCTTTCGGGCACCAGGCAGCGCATAAATTTCCCTTCTTATCCAGAATTCCGATCTGCACTTCATCTGTCATACTCCGATCCTTTCCAAGTATCGTTTCCAGAAAGCCGTCATTCATCTTGATGAGCAGCAGTCCTGGTTTGCTGGCGTATTCCATGCTGTGTACATATCTTCCGATAAACAATGCTTCTTTCTCCGTCCCAAACAGAGTATCCTTCGCCCAGAACCATTGTGTTTTCGCATAAGAATCTCCCATGTAATCTTCCAGATGGCTGTCTGAAAAATCTTCATAATCAATATGCGAGTAGGATCTGGCATAAACATTATTTTTATTATCCACATAGCAGTATTCTGCCACATGATCCAGATTCATATAGGCAAAATATTTCTGAAGAGAGTTCTTTTCCACATCTGCAAATGAAGCTTTTTTCAGACTTTCCTGAACCTGATCGTAAGTAATACATTCTGCTGTCCCTTCATCCGCCTCTTTTGACAGTGTATCCAGAGCCAGCCCCATCTTCTCATTTAAAAATTCATATTTATCTGTAACCTCTGTGGTCAAACTCTGCCTTACATAAATCCAAACACCGATGCTTGACAGCAAAATTGCCAGCAACAACAGCCCCATTATATATCGAAGGTATTTTCTCTGTATTCCGGATTTAATCACCCATTTCTTCATTCTTCGTAATCCTTTTTGTATTCACTCGGTAATTTTCCTGTATATTCTTTAAATAAATGTGAAAAATAGGATGCATTGCTGATTCCCACCTGCTCACATACCGTTCCTATACTCTCACATCCATCCTGGATCAGCCTCTTTGCTTTCTCCATTCTCTGCTGTAAGAGATACTTTTTAAAGGTCATATGAAATGTATTTTTAAATACACGCCCGAAATATACCGGATTCAGATAAATCTGCGTTGCCACCTGAACAATAGAAAGTTCTTCCTCCTGCAAATGCTCACCGATATAAGAAAGTGCCACTGTCATATATTCCTTTGCACATTTATTTTCTCCGCTTTCTGCATATTTTTCCCGTTCCTCAATTGCTTCTCCGAGGATCCTATAACTGACATCTACCGCCTGTGCTGCTGTCAGACTCTCCATATTCGAATAATAATTTCGGAACTGTTTCTGCAGTTTTTCCGTCATTCCGTAAGTATCGTTCAGCATCATCTCCGCTTGCAGCATAACCTTATGTATATAACGGATCTGTAACTCTTCCTCATGTGGAAGTGCGTAGATCAACACAATAAAAGCCTGTTTTAACTCTTTAAACGTATTCTTCCGAACAGCATTGACGATCGTAAGTCCTGCCTCTTCACAATCACTTTTTGCCGCTTTTTCTTCCTTTTTCACAGGTATGGGAAAAGTATTCTCATTTGTGGCATTGCTGCAGATTGGCTCGAAAAGTCCCTGCGCCTCTTCGTAACTTCGGCGGATTCCATCCAGTCCTTTATACGGTTTGGAAATCGATGCAGTAACCGGACTTTTCTGTTCCCCTTTAACCTGTTCCAGAATCTGCGCAATCTCGCGCACTGTCGCATTTTCCTTTGTCTTGATCAGAAATACATGACAACCTTCTGCCTTTTCAAAATGCCAGAAAAAATACCGCTCTGAAAACATTTCTTCCAGAGATTGTATCAATTCCAGCCTGGCTGCTTCGTAATTCAGTGCATCCGTAATCTTATATGTAAGATCAAGATCCACACACATTGCAATAAAACGGTCGCCCTCTTCGATCACATCTTTCAAGATCGCAAATACTTCCTGCACCTTTTCATAGGAAATTTTATTCTGTAAATATTTCTGTACAACAACCTGGAGAAAACTGGTGGAATCTTTTCGGATCATATTTTCCCAGCTTTCATAACGTTCTTCGCTCTCCAGTTTCTCCATACAGGTCTGGTATGCGCCCTGCATGGTCTCCTGCAGTTTATCTTCCTCGATTGGTTTCAGCAGATATGCATATGCACCAAGATCACACGCCTGCTGTGCATAATTAAAATCACGGTACGCACTGAGCACAATAAAAACCGGATCCAGCTCTGTCTTCTGGATCTCTTCCATCACCATCAGACCGGAAACCTGTTTCATCCGGATATCCGTCAGTACGACATGGGGCTTCACTTTTTTGATCACTTCGATTGCCTGCTCCCCACTCTGTGCCTGACCGGCAACTTCAAATCCCATCTCATTCCAGTTGTACGTCTTAACCAGTCCCTGCAGAAGGATTGGTTCGTCATCTACAATCACAAGTTTTAATAATTTCATACCATTTTCCCCATTCCTGATAATCTTCCTACTTCTTATTTTAGATAAGACATGATAAAGAATTTATCAAAAACTATACTTTTGATGCAAAAAATCATACTTTTACCAAAAATTATACATTTCGGGGAAAAAAATAGCAAGAAATTAAAAAAAGCCGTTACATGATCGATATGATCAGATCCGGTTGCAAGTGATGATAAAATCGTGGTATCAGAAAGCGGTGAACAATGATCTCCAAAGCATCCTCCACCCATTACAGCTGCTATTGCAGCATATACGACCGGTGTTAAAGCTCCACCAGATATATTCAGAGCCATCTGTACACAGATTGGTGTAACAATCGCATAGGTTCCCCATGAAGTTCCTGTAAAGAATGCAATAAAAGCAGATACTACAAAAGTCAATGTCATAAGGATCGTCGGTGTCATCCAGCTTTCTGTAATAGAAATTACATAATCTGCAGTTCCTTCGGAATCTCCTATAAAAAAAAGCTGGCAGACAAATGTATTTTTCTCATCTGTCTGTCAGCTTTCTGATTCTTATTCTAATTTGATTCTTTTTTACAAATTATCGTGTAGTCTTATTTTTTTTCTGCGTTTCCAGGCAAAGCCGCCCATACCTGCTCCGAGCGAAGAAACTGCAAGTCCAAGCCAGCCAAGTACACTTGCCGGATCTCCTGTTTTTACAGAATCGCTTCCGCTTGTCTTGGATCCATTGGTTGTACCATCTGTCTTCTTTACAGATGAGCTGCCTTTCTTTACAAGTGCTTTGATCGCTTTGTTCAGGCTATTTGTTGCATTATCTACTGCTTCCTGGCTTTCTTTCGCTTCCAGTGCTTTCCGGGCATCTGAAAGTGCGCTCTGCAGTGCTTTCCAGCTTTCTGCTGTGTAGTCTGCTTCTTTAAGCGCTTTTGCATCTGCAATTGCTTTTTCAAGAGAAGCAGTATTGATTGCAACCGGTTCTTCTTCAGCTTTAACCAGTGCATCTTTTGCTGCATTCAAAGCAGAAAGTGCCTGATTGACTGCTTCCTGACTTTCCTTTGCTTCCAATACAGTGCGTGCATTCTGAAGTGCTGCCTGGTATGCAGCCCAACTGTCTGCTGTGTAGTCTGCTTCTTTAAGGTTATCAGCTTCTGCAATTGCAGCTTCCAGTGCTGTTGTATCAACCTCTGCCGGTGCCGGAGTCTCTGCTATCTTGTAAGTAAATGTAAGAGGAGTTGTATAACCTGTTGAAGCTACTGTAATCTGGAATTCCGTTCCAGCTACCGCATCCTTAAACGGATCTGCATCTGTCTTGATCGTACCATCCTTATTGATAATAACTACGGAGCCTCTTCCACTTGCTGCATAATCTTTACCATTTACATTTACAGAAGTAATATTTCCAAGATAAGCTTTAAGCGCATCTATGTCAAATCCTTCTGCCTCTACAAGTTTCTTATTCTCTTCATCATATGCTGCAGGCATATCTTTTGTTGTCAATGTAAACGTTGTAACAACATCTGCATATTTCTTGTTCTTATCTTTAATTGTGAGGGTATATTTTCCAGGTTTTACAGAAGCTGCTGCTCTGCTCTCTGTCGCTGCTTTAAAAGTCAGTACATTACCTTCTACCGACACATCCAGTCCATCCACACTGTATTCCGGATCAAATTCATCTGGAAGCTGTACACTGATTGTAGTCTTGCCTGTTGTAATGTCTGCATCTGCAACTTCTGCTTTTGTAGTTTCTGATTTTACAGGAACATAGATATCTGCGATATCCATTGTATACACCCCATTTGTTGTATAATACTCAATGCTGTCAATGGTCTTGCCCATCATAGATTTGTAATGTTCAGATGATGTCGGGCAACCATGTACTTCACTTGTAAATCCGGTACTCCATGCGATTTCATTACCTCTCCAGATATTTTCCAGATGACGCATACCATAAGCGGTTCCGTCTGTTGTCTTTACTACAACTGCATTTACATTATCTGATTTGATTTCTTCTGGAAGTCCATCAAGATTAAGCTCATAATCTCCATAAGATGTTTCGGTTGAAAGTTCAGCTGTAACTCCTTCTACTTTCGTTGCTTCCTGACCTTTTACTTCACTGAACACAAGATTTCCATCTGCATCGACAGAAACTTCTTTATAGTTTTCCGGTGCTTCTGTAAGTGGATAGTATGCATAAGATGCATTTTCAAATAATGTGTCTTTTCCAGTCAGTGTTGTGGTAGTTGTCTGTCCTCTGTTTGTAACTGTAATTTCTACGGAATCACCGTCTTTCACTTCTTTGTATTTTGAAAGATCTACCGAAGGGTCTACTTTTACAGCATAAGTGATACCATCAATCTTGGATCCATCTGCATTTTCATGATATGATCCTCCCGCAAGTCCTTTGGTTCTGGTCTTGTTCTTTGTCGCAGAAGTAAATGCATCTACCGCAATATCATTACCTGTTGTTTCAGCTTTGTAGAATTCTGCGTATGGGATGTTCATGAGAACATATTGCACTGTCACAAGAGAGTCAATTGCATCTGTCAGATGTTTAACCTGTTCG
Organism: Coprococcus sp. AF99-45; assembly: GCF_027663865.1. Classification (NCBI taxonomy): domain Bacteria; kingdom Bacillati; phylum Bacillota; class Clostridia; order Lachnospirales; family Lachnospiraceae; genus Coprococcus; species Coprococcus sp. AF99-45. The sequence continues at coordinate 115,312 of NZ_JAQDGZ010000006.1, read as the reverse complement.
TTTACTTCTGACTTCAATGGATTTTCTGACTTAAGGAGAACTTCTGATTCTTCCAGTTCATCCTGCATCTTTTTCCAGCTATCAGTAGTATACGCAAATCGATTCAAGGCTTTTGCTTCATCGATCTTTGCCTGCAATGCCGCTATTTCTTCTGCACTTGCTGTTTTTAATGTGGCAATATTCTCTGTTCCAACCTCAAAATTATAGCTGTAATCAGCATAACCAAGTCCATAGATAGTAATCTTCCAGTAACCGGTTCCATTCGTATTTTCCGGCAGCTGGCATCTTAAAGAATCAGTAAGTCCAAGCTGGATCCCCATTGATTTATGCATCCAGTTATCTGATGCAAATTTTGTTCCAAATACTCTTACCGGATTTGTATAAGTATCATCATTTCCATAGTACGTCCATTCAACAGCCTGCATCGCAGAACCAAGTCCGCCATAATTTCCATTAAAATCTACACGGATGAATTCTCCATAGCTTCCAACTTTATCTCCTGCTTTGACATCCGGAGTAACATCAGCAGTTGCAAGCTGTGTATCCTTTAATCCAGAATAAGATCCTGTTGTTCTTGCTGAAAATGCGAAAGAACCATCTTCCTGCTTTTCTGCTGTCTTAAGACCATTTGTATTCGCTGTTACATCTGCAATCGTTTTGTATGACTTGAGCTGGTTTTCACCGTATCCACCAATCAGTTCACCGCCATTTTCTACGACTGTATATTTTTCTTTCAATGAATTCAGATCTGCTGTTCTTATCTTAACCGGCACATATTTCAGCCCGGTTACTTCATAATCTTTCTGCGTAAATGAACTTCCATTTTTTGCTGTAAATACACCTTTTGCATAAGTATAAGTCGTACCATCTGTCATCACTGCCTGATCTTTACCTTCCCAATGTGACAAATAATGTTTTTTACCCTCAGTGTCTTCAATCACTGCAGTACACTGAAAACTTCCTCTGTGAAGTCCATGGTTTGTTGTAGCTCTTGTAACAGTGTCAAACGCACCTTTATCATATTCATCACGTGAATCCTTAACATCTGACGCTTCTATGCTTCCTGCATTATACACCCCTTCATTTGCCCAATACTCAGCCCAGCTCATTCCAACATAAACATAAGAATATTCACTGTCTTCTCCAGGCACTTTATAAGTAAATGTATACGGCTGATATCCATCTTCTGCAATTGTTACAGCAAATGCATCTCCTGCTTTTGCATCTTTGAATACATCTTGTTCAAGATCAAGTTTGCCATCTTCTTTAATCAGTTTTACTGCTTTCTTTCCAGATGCTGCATATTCTTTTCCATTGACTGTAACAGAAGTAATATTTTTTAAATACGTCTGAAATTCTTCTTCCTCAACATTATCATTCTTTACCACAGCCGGATTTTTATCATCCTCATTATATTTTACCGGCATTGTCTCTGTGTAAACATTAAAAATCGTTGAAATCGGTGCATAATTTCCATTCTTATCGCTAAGCGTAACTGTATATCTACCTTTTGCAAGTGCTTTCTTAAAATTAATTGTTCTTGTAGTTGTCTTGCCATCTGATTTGATCTCAACAGAATATGCATCTTCATCGATTCCATCAATTTTATATTCTTCTTCAAAATCATTTGGAAGTCCACTTACCGTTATAGCTGTTTTTTCTGATTTCACAGATACATCTGCTACTGATACTTCTCCGTCAAATTTCTTTGCAACTTGCTGATCCATCGGGATTTCATAAATACCCTGATCTGTGTAGTAAGTTACTTTATTGATCGTCTGTCCCATCATGGCAGCATAATCTTTGGAATCCAGTGTGTTCCCATGGGATTCTGTTACAAATCCAGTACTCCATGCAAGTTTTGTTTTCTTCCAGATATTTTCCACATGGCGAAGTCCATAACTGCTTCCTTCTTTTGTGCTGACCACTACACCATATACAGTATTCACATTTTTCAGATCCTCACTCGTAATATCTAACTGGTAATCACCATATCTTGATGACGTAGAAAATTCAGTTGTCGCATTTGTCAAAGTTGTCGGTTCTGTTCCTTTTACTTCGCTAAAGCTAAGACTTCCATCCGCATTTACAGTTGCCTCTTTATAGTATGACGGTGTATCACTTAATGTGTAATAAGAATAGCTTGCGCTTTCAAATAATGCATCTTGTCCTTTATATGTAACAGTATTTTCTTTTCCTTTAATATTTGTTGTAATCGTAACTTCACTTTCATCAGTAACCTGTGTATATTTTTCTAATACAGATCCATCACTGATCTTAACCGGAAATGTTACGCCGGTAATATCAGAACCATCGCTGTTCACATGATAAGAACCCGATGCCAGTGAAGCTCTGGTCTTCTGTTTTGTTGCTGATGAAACAGTATCCGCACCTGTCACTCCATCTGCTTTGTAGAAATCAGCATATGGAATGTTCATTAATACATAGACTTCTTTCTGTGCATCTGGTGTTTTCGGCACAAGTGCATCAATTGCTTTTGTTAACTCTGTTGTTGCTGTATCTACTGCTGTCTGGGATTCTTTTTTCTCAAGAGCATCTTTCGCTGCTGTCAGTGCGTCCTGCATTGATTTCCATGAATCAGCTCCATAATCATTTTCAGTTAAACTTTCTGCTTTTGTAATTGCAGTCTGTAAACCATCTGTCTTTACAGTATTTTCATCTTTCTTAGTTGCTTTTTCCAATGCATCATTTACTGCATTCACAATTGCATTCGATGAACATGTCGCTCCAGATACTGCGTTGATTTCATCTGTTCCGTTAGCATCTACAATCTGCTTTACAACACCTATATAATCGTCATATCCGTCAGTCGCATCCCCAATATAACTCTTATTTTTTCTGTCACCATCACCCAGAACATTATCAATTGACTTTATCTTTCCATCTTCTACAGTCACTGATAAAGATAAATTATATTTTGTAAACTCTCCATCTCCATCCGGTGTACACTCTGCAGTCCCTGTATATGTTCCATCCTGAACCTTCGCTACAACCTCACTGTTTGCCGCAAACACCGTCGACGGACAAAGTCCAGCTACCATTGACATCGCCACAGCCATCGTCATAGCTTTTGTCTTAATTGTTCCCTTTCCCATAATTACCTCCTTGTTGTTGATAAAATTTATTATTAAGTTAGTTTCTGCTAACCCATAATTAAAAAAAATTAACCTATCTGCGCCTCTCTCTCCGATTCTCTTTTTACGATCGGAAGCAACTTTTTACTTATCATTCCCATCACAAATCCGGTCACTGTACCAGCGATCAGAAGTGCCGGAAGATAATAAATCAGTTTCAGATTCTCTATCACAACTGATGCCACAATGATCTGACCGATATTGTGTGACACGCCTCCGGCGATACTGACTCCGGCTACGGAAAATCCTTTCAGCCTCTTCATCAGCGCCATGACCAGAAAGCTTAAGATTCCTCCTGCCAGGCTGTAAACGATCGACATTCCATTTCCAAATAAAAAGCCGGTCAGCAGGATTCGCATAACTACCACCAGAAATACTTCCGGAAATTCCAGAAAGTACATCCCAGTCACTGTCACCAGATTGGCAACTCCGAGCTTCATTCCCGGTATCCCGAAATTGATCGGTATTAAGCTTTCCACATAACTGAATATCATCGCCAGCGCAACCAGCATTGCCATATTGGCAAGTTTTTTGTTTTTATTCATCTGTTTTTCCTTTATCATTTTGCGATCGTATCCGGAGCTACATCTTCCGGATCTGAAGTTCCAAAGCTCTGGTCATTCTCATTTTCCAGAACCTCTACTACGAGCTTATGTGGCAGACAGACGATCGTCTGTGTATGCCCGCTGATCTTTCCCTGCTCTTCACAGTATCCATCCGGGCAGTTTGCCTCTTCCATATACGCCTTTCCGTCTTCGATCCGGATCCGGTTATAAAAATCGCCATCCTTTACTTCGATGGTCTGATCCTTCGACAAGGAATACGTTCCATAGATTTTCCCATCCAGCGTAACCCGGATCTGATTTCCTTCTTCCCCTCTCGTCAGCTGCATCACAAGCAGCATCGCAAGCGCAATCACAATAATTCCTGCTCCAAGTATCAGATCTTTCTTCTTCATCTTCTATACACCCAGCCAGAGCAGAAGAATCAGTAAGATTACTGCCCGCAAAATCGTAAACCAGAATTCATTTCCACGAAGTCCTTTTACTCCGGTATGAATATTTCCTTTCGGACAGGTATCGATACATTTCTGACACTGGAAACAGTCCCCTTCTACCTTCGGAGATCCATCTTCCGGAAGTCCGATGTTAGAAGGACATTTCTTTGTACATGCCTTGCATCCTTTGATGCAGTTTTCCCGTTCTCTGTGAAGTGCGAAAAACGGAAGGACCGGAAGCAGGGAAAACACAGCTCCCATCGGACAGAAATTTCTGCAGAAAAACCGTTCTTCAAAACACATTCCCACAAGGATCAGAACCATAAGAACGAGTCCCACCAGATATCCGCCAAGCTTAAAGTTGCCTGCATGGAGCATGGAAAATACATCCCACGGGCTGGTTCCTTTTCCCTTTCCATAGATGCCTGCAAAGCACAAGATTGAAATCAGTGCCAGTACAATATATTTCAGATAACAGAGCTTTTCTGTCCATGCATCCGCAATCTGAAGAGGTTTCTTTTTCCTCTTTTTACAGATCCACCCATAGAGTGCATGCACACCATCTCCCAGTGTACCGAACGCACAAGCGAATCCGCAAAAGAATCTTCCGAACAGAATGGTGTAAATGCAGATCACAACCAGTACTGTCACGAAAGAGGTCACGGCAACCTTTTCGCCTGCACCGATCTGTGTAAAGATGTATTTCACTCCGGCAAATGCCGCTGTATACACAGATGGGATAAACAGAAAATAAAGTACCTGGATCAATGCTCTCAGCCATATATGTAATTTTTTTATATCTTTCGCCGTTAAATTATGAATATCCATCTTTTTCACGTTACTTTACCGCCTTTTCCAGAGCCTGTTCCGATGCATTTTTGATTCCGGTCGAGCTGAATGTCGCACCACTGATCGTATCTATATCTGCGCTCTGTGCATCGATGATCTTTGGAATCATATCCTTTGCCATGGAAAGGTATGCTCCGTCTTCTTTCTCTGCCGATATCACATTGATCTCTGCAATCTTGCTTTTCTCAATCTTCACTTCTACCTGGATCGTTCCGCCAAATCCATCAGCTTCCCCGGTATAGGTTCCGTCCTTGTAGTTTGTGGAACCTCCATTTTCACTGTCTGATTGTCCGTTTCCGGCAACCTGTGCGGAAAGCCGGGCGATCTCATCTTCTTTCGCACGCACATCCAGCACTGAATTGTATCCCAGCAGAACTCCCACGATCGCGAGCATACTTACCAGTCTTACCCAGAATTCTCTCATTGTTATTCAGCCTCCATATCTGTCGGTCTTTCTGCTGCTTCCAGTACTTTTTTGCATCCTTCCAGGATTGCATTGGAAGAGCAGGTTGCACGGGAAACAGTATCAATATCCTCCGGCATTCCTTTATCTATGATTTGGGATACCACACCCTTTATATTTGAAGTACCATTTGCAGCTTTCGTGATATATCTGTCATTACCGCTGTCCCCATCACCCGTGATATCCGTGATTGCCATAATCTTGTCGTCGCGGATTGTCACCGTCATCGTCAGATTATATTCTTCAAAATCTTCGTCATCATCCGGCTTACAAGGAACGGTCACCTCATAGATTCCACTGATATACTTTGTATTTTCCTCATCTTTTCCGTCTTTTGATTCCAGCTGAGCAATTGCTGTTTTCAGCTTTTCCACCGCTTTATCAACCGCAGTCTGTTTCGTTTCCTCAAGTGCATCTTTTGCGTCCGCAAGTCTGGTCTGCAGAACTGTCCAGCTCGTTTCTGTGTATGTATCCTCTTCCAGCTTCTCAGCTTTCTCGATTAGTTCTTTTAATTCTGTCAAATCCGGCTTCTCATCAATGGATTCTCCATTTGTCACTTTCTCTGCCTGTTTCAGTGCATTCTTGATCGCATTTAACAGTCCTTTGGAACTGTAGGTTGCTCCTGACACAGTATCTACATCGTCTGTCTTCTGTGTCCTTATCACCTTTTTCACAACATCCATTGCACGATTAAAGAATGCTTCATCATCTGAGCTTTCTGTGATCAGGATTGCTTTGATCGTCTTTTCCTGGATCACGACTGCAACGGATACATCTCCGCTGTAACCCTCTGCTGTTCCGTAATAGATCCCTTCCTTGTACGGAACAGTTCCGGTTACAGTAGAACTATCGTCATCTGACGAACTATTGTTATTACTGTTGCTATTGTTATTTTGCGTGCTGTCCGATGTACCATTTACCGCCGCCTGACCCAGTGCATCCCGGACTGCCTGGATAATTCCGACAGAGCTGTAGGTTGCCCCTGACACCGTATCCACATTAGTACTCTGTGTCGTAATAATAGAATCGATCAGAGAAGCTGCTTTGGAAATATAATCGCTTCCGTCACTGTTCTCCACAATCTGGATGGATGCGATCTTCCCTCCGCTGATTTCTACCATAACCTTCAGCGGACCGCCAAATCCGGTTCCCGAACCGTAATAAGTTCCGTCCTTATACGCTGCCGCATCTTCTACCTGTGCCACACTAGTTGAGCTTCCTGCCGCCGCCCCTGTCTGACCGGACTGCGCCTGTCCTGTCTCACTGGTATCCTTTTCCCCGGTCAGCGCATTTTTTACCGCGCTGATGATTCCTCTGGAACTGAACGTTGCTCCCGATACGGTATCCACATCCAGCGTCTGTCCTTCGATGATCTTGTCGATCACCGCTTTCGCACGCGTGAAAAACGCCGCATCATCGGAACAGCTCAGAATATCAATCGAAACGATCTGCTTGTCCTTGATCAGTACCGATACGGTGATGTCTCCTGCATACCCTGTTCCGGTTCCCTTATACACACCATCCTCCAAGTCAAATGTTCCTTTGGCTACTGTCTTTTTTTCTTCTTTCTTCTCTTTTGTTTCTTCTTTTTTTACCGGTGTTTCTTCCTGTGTCGCTGCATAGACCGGAGCCTCATATCCACTTAAAGAGCCTGCCACGCACGCCGTAACCAGTGCAACTGAAAGAACGGGTGCAAACGGTTTTAATTTTTTACCGGTTTCTTTGATGTCCATCTCTCATTATCCTCTCATTTCACGCAAATTATTTCGTAATAACCTTCATGTCAAGATCCGTTGTAAAGCTGTCTTTCAGACCTTCTGTCACATAAATCGTCCCATCATCTGTCGCAAAGATCGCCTCAAACTCATTACTGTGCGCCTTCCAGAACTCTGCCGCTTTTTCTTCTCCCATGATAAAAAGGGAGGTGGAAAGCCCATCTGCAAGGGTTCCGTCCGAGCTTACGATCGTGACAGATACCAGTCCGTTCTCTGCCGGATATCCGGTCTTTGGATCAATAATGTGATGATAGGTCACACCATCCTGTTCAAAATAACGTTCATATCCTCCAGATGTGATCACCGCTTTATCCTGAATGGATAAAACTCCCAGATAATCCTCTGTGTCGTCCGGACTCTGTACCGCAACCCGCCAGTTGCTTCCGTCTGTCTTGGTTCCGAGTGCCTGTACATTTCCACCCAGATTTACCAGACCACTTGTAATCCCGTTTTCTTTGAAAATATCCATAATCCGCGAAGAAGTATAGCCTTTTGCAATTCCTCCAAGGTCGATTTTCATCTGGTCATCTTCAAAAGAGATTTCTCTCGTATCCTTATCGTATGAGATCTTCGCTGCATCCACATGCTTCAGAAGCCCTGTCAGTTCGTCAGCTGATGGGACACGGAAATCCTGTATCGGAAATCCCCACGCCTCCATAACCGGATAAATTGCGATATCAAATGCCCCATCCGTTTCCTTATTCAGTTCCAGTGCGCGCTTCACAAGATATCCGCCATCTTCTGAAAGTGTTGCACTTTTCTGTTCATTCAGTTTTACAATCTCACTGTCTGCATTTCCCGTTGATAAAAGTGTATCTAATCTTTCAATCTCTGCTTCAGCGGCATCCACCGCATCCTGTGCTTTTTCTCCATATGCTGTCACTGTCATATAGGTATCCATTGCAAAAATGTCTTTTGATGCCTCATTATCCTGAGAGATTCGTTCTGTACTTTCCTTCGAACTGGCTGTTCCTTCACTATTTTTACTCTTTGTTGTATTCTGACCATCTTGACCGCATCCACCCGCGAATACAGATGCGCACAGACAGACCACAATGATTTTATTTTTGAATTTCATTCTGTTTCCTCTTGTTTGCATTTTCTAACTTAGAATAGTTTATATTACCCGAAGTTAGTATGTCAACATTGAAGTTGTTAGTTAAGAAACTTTCTCATTTTACAATTCATACTTGTATTCAAAAAGAGCTTATGGAAAATGTGCCATTACATTTTCCATAAGCTCTTTCGTTTCTTTCTAAGATTCTAATGTTTTACTCATAACATATCTTCGTTTCCCGCCATACTTCTTTGTCTCGAGAACTGCCTTCATTCCAAGCTTTTCCATATTGCGAAAACTGTATATATTATCCGGATGAACTGTTGCCATCAGATACCTCATCTGCTTATTTTTTACGATTGCTTCTGACTGACAGAAAAGCTCATATTGCAGTCCGTATCCCTGATACTCCGGTACTACAACAGCAATCTCCAGATGCGCAACCCGCTTCATTTCTTCCCTGGAAATCTTCAGATATTCTCCCAGGTTGTCCTCTGCCAGTCCGGGAATACGGACAATCATGATTGCTGCAGTCTGTCCATTTTTCTTTGCCAAAAGGGTAAATCCTTCCTCACGGATATGCTTTGCAAGAAATTCTTCATCCTCTGCCTCAAACCATTCTTTCACGGGAACAATTTCTCCGGCAAGCTTTACTATACGACAAATTTCAGGAAGATCCTCCTCATTCGCCCTGCGGAACTGAAACGCATTTCTCTTCATCATACTCTCCATTTACAGCATCTCAACAAACGCAGCAAGTCTGGTGTTCAGCTGTCCGATGTCTGCCTGAGAGTAATCGGTTTCCACACTGATATACGGAATTCCCTTTTCACCTGTCACAAACTTGCGGATGGTATTAGTCTCCACATTGTAGGTATGACAGGCCTGAAGGATCATATCTACCACACCGTCTACCTGATATTCGTCGATCAGTCTTCCAAGAAGCTCCAGACGATTCGGGTTCGGCGTCATAACAGAACATCCAATGCTGAGGTATCTTCTTGCGATTGCATCGTAGATATCTTCTGCGTCCTCGTCTACCAGCTTGTCAATGGATTTTGCACCGCTGCAATTTTCAAAAGTTACAACAATACCACCGTTGTCTTCTACGGCACGGATTACTTTTTCAGTTGCTCCTCCGATTGGGCATCCTGTGATCAGGATACGTGGTTTCTTCTCTTCTCTCTTGCCCTCTGCATATTCTTTTTCAATCTTCGCAGTAAGAGCATCCACTTCACCCGGGATCAGGGAACGGTCAAATTTGAAGGTGCTTCCGTACAGAACTTTGAACAGATCCTGTCCTTTGATCGGAGCCGGATCATATTTCATTACTTCATAAAGTTTCTTTAAGGATCGACGTGCCTGATTCTCTGTCTTTACAGCTTCACGGATCTGCTCTTCCGTGATCGTCACGCCAAATTTCTGTTCCAGATATTCCTTGAAACGGATGATCTCGCCTTTCCAGAGTTGAAGTCCCGGTTCTCTCTGGCTATTCGGAAGTTCCATGATAAATACATCTTTGAATTCTGACATATATTCATACATCTTCTTCTTACCATCACAGGTTGTTTCCCCAACTACTACATCTGAGAAATAGAAGAACGGACATTTGTCTGTCTTTGCAAATCCATAGCTTGATTTGATCAGCGGACAGAGGTTCTTCGGAAGATCTTTCTCTGCTTCCGGAATTGTCTCATCAGAAGTTGAGCAAAGGCTTACGCATCCTGCCCCCATCGCCATTGCAATCTCTTTCGGGAAGTATGTACAGTACGATCCAACAACCGGAACCCCTTTCTCTTTTAACTCCTTGACAGCCAGAAACGATTTCTGTCTCTGCTCTGCGAATTCCTCAAATACCTCTGGTAAATCTTTAATCAGTTCCATTTTCATTATCTCCTTTTATCCTTTTTTTCTCTGGCAAGAAGTGCTGCCCCGTATGCCCCCGCAAAACGGCCAAACTCTTCTGATTCCACTTTCTGATCCAGCTTGTCTGACAGGATTCCTGTGAAATAAATGCTGTGACTGAGTCCTCCGGTCAGGATCACTCTGTCTCCAAGTTCCTTTTTCTGCGCAAGCTGCACTACTTTATTGGCAACAGAATCTACAACTCCGGCCGCAATATCTTCACGCTTTTTTCCTTCTCCGATATAGTTAATCACCTCAGATTCGGCAAATACCGTACAAAGTGAGCTGATCGGAATAACTTCTCCTGCTGCCGCCATATCAAATAATTCATTGATCGTAACACCCAGGCGGTTCGCCATGATCTCCAGAAACTTTCCTGTTCCCGCCGAACATTTATCATTCATCTGGAAATCGGATACCATTCCATTCTGTACAATGATCACCTTCGTATCCTGTCCTCCCACATCAATGATCGAACAGTCCCCCCCTGCAAGTTCACGACCACCTCTGGCATGGCAGGTAATCTCTGTAATTACATGATCTGCAAAATCAACTGCGATTCTTCCATATCCTGTAGCAACTACCTTTGTATCATCTGAGGTAACATCTACCCCCATCTCAAGCAGCTTATTCTTGATCTTTTCGCAAGTCTCTTTGCTGCTCCATCCTGTCGGCAGTACGAAATGTTCTTTCTTATCTCCTTCAACAACAACCTTGGATGCTGTTGATCCGATATCAATTCCTACATAATTCATATTTCTTCCCTTTTCTCTCTTTAATGACATCCTGTTTCTATGCTGTTTTTCCAAAATGCCTCTGGTTATTAGGATAACATTTTCATAATATTTCTTCAATAAAACTGCCTGTTTTACTTATTGTTTATCCGGATAGACCGACTTCTCTATAGAGTTTTTCTATTGTAAAATTTCTCCGATATGTAGTACCTTCTATTCGGAATTTCCTGTAAAAAAATGAGCCTGCCTAAAAAGCAGACTCATGCACTATTCTTCATTCTGATAGCTGATTTCCATCAGGCAGAGTCCCTGCGGCGGTGCCGTGACCGCTTCCCTGGTTCTTTCTCCGCCTTCCAAAAGTTCCTTTACCTTTTCCGGTTCGTAAAATCCTCTTCCGACACGCACCAGTACCCCGGCTATGATGCGCACCATGTTATACAAAAATCCATTTCCCGTAATCCGGATCGTAATATGCTCTCCGCTTTGCAGAATCTGCAAATCTGTGATTGTCCGCACCGTTGTCTTTGCATTAGTACGGATACAGCAAAATGGTGCAAAATCGTGTTCTCCTTCCAGATAAGCCGCTCCGCGTCTCATCTGCCCCACGTCCAGGTCAAAACTTACAAAGTAATTATAAAGCCTCTCTGTCGGAATCGGCACTTTCGTATTGATGATATGATATTCATAGGTTTTCAGAGTATCCTGATAACGTGGATGCCAGTTAAGATCCACCTCATCTGATTTTACAACTACAATATCTTTCGGAAGACGCTGATTCAGGGCATAAGAAAAACGTTCTGCCGGTATCCTGCTTTCCGTGTCAAACACAGCAATATTTCCTCTTGCATGAACCCCGGAATCCGTCCGGCTCGCCCCTATCACCTGAATCTCTTCTCCGGTGAGCTTACAGATTGCCTTATTCAGCACTTCCTCGATCGTAATTCCATTTGGCTGGATCTGCCAGCCACAATAATTTGTTCCATCATAAGCCACTGTTAATCTGATTCTTCTCATCTTATGACTCCTTAAAAGATCCACAGCTTGAATGGAACATATCTTCCAACAACAAATGCGATCACAACATACAGGATCGTAATCAGGTATGCCATGTGGTCAGCACTCTTATAAATCAGAGGTTTCATCTTGGTTCTGCCATTGCCACCGCGATAACATCTTGCTTCCATTGCCATTGCAAGATCATTGGCACGGCGGAATGCGGATACAAAGAGCGGAACCAGGATCGGAATCATTGCCTTTGCCTTCTGGATCAGATTTCCACTTTCCATATCCGCACCTCTGGCAATCTGTGCCTTCATGATCTTATCCGTTTCCTCCAGAAGGATCGGAATAAAACGAAGTGCGATCGACATCATCATCGAAATCTCATGTACCGGTACATGGAGCTTATTCAATGGGTGAAGAAGCTTCTCCAGACCATCTGTCAGTGAATTCGGTGTAGTTGTCAGTGTCATAAGTGAGGATCCCATAATCAGATAGATCAGCCGGATCGCCATATAAACCGCTGTGCTTAAGCCGTACTCCGTGATCTTGATAAAGCCCACATGGACCAGTGTCTTTCCGCCCGGTGTCAGAAATAAGTTGAAACATACTGTGATCAGAAGCAGAATGATAATTGGCTTCAGTCCTCTGACAATGAATTTAAACGGTACCTTCGCCAGCTTAATGCATCCAAACAGGAACACAGTCGCAAGTACATATCCCAAAATACTTTTAAATGTAAAAAGAGAAATCAGATACAGCAGTGTGCATACAATCTTCACACGCGGATCCAGCTTATGGATACGGCTGTCAGCCGGATAATATTGTCCAATCGTTATGTCTCGAATCATTTGGCTGCCCTCTCCTTCTTCAGTGCTTTCATAATGCCATCCGCTGCTTCTTCTATCGTGGTTGCATCTGTCGGAACATCCATTCCCTTTTCCTTCAGCGCATGCATGATGTACGTTACCTGTGGTGCTGCAAGTCCCACACTCTCCAGTTCTTTGTAGTGTGCAAACACTTTCTTTGGCACATCATTAAACATGACGCTGCCTTTATTCATCACAATAATACGATCCACATATTTTGCAATATCTTCCATACTGTGGGAAACTAAAATGACAGTCATGTCTGCTTTTTCGTGCAGATAGGCAATCTGATCCAAGATCTCATCTCTTCCCTTCGGATCCAGTCCTGCAGTCGGTTCATCCAGAACCAGTACCTTCGGACGCATTGCCAGTACACCTGCGATCGCTGCACGTCTTTTCTGCCCGCCTGACAGATCAAACGGGGAATGATCGAAATATTTTTCTTTGAGACCAACAAGCTGCAACGCCTCTCTTGCCCGCTTTTCACATTCTTCCGGTGAAAGTCCCTGATTCTTCGGTCCAAAACAGACATCCTGAAGTACATTGACCTCAAAAAGCTGATGCTCCGGATACTGAAAGACCAGCCCGACCTGATTTCGCAGCTCACGTAAGTTATAGTTTTCTCCGTAAATATTCTCTCCGTTGTAATAAAGTGCTCCGCTTGTCGCCTTGATCAGTCCGTTCAGGTGCTGGATCAGTGTCGATTTACCGGAGCCGGTGTGACCAATGATCCCGACAAATTCACCGTGTGGGATTTCCAGGGATACATCCTTCAGCGCATGCTTTTCATATGCAGTTCCTTCACTGTATACATAATTGATATGTTCTAATTTAATCGACATAATATCTCCACCAATTCTTCCTTCTTCAAAACTCCCGCCGGAATATCAAGTCCTCTTTTTCTCAGTTCATCAGCAAGGATCGTCACCTGCGGCACATCCAGTCTGTAGTGCTTTAAAGTATCCACCTGTGAAAAGATTTCTCTCGGTGTTCCCTGCATTACCACATGACCGTGATCCATTACGAATACGTGGTCTGCATCTACAACCTCTTCCATATAATGGGTGATCAGAATCACTGTAATGTGTTCTCTTTTTCTCAGCTCCATCACACTTCGAAGTACTTCTTTTCTTCCATTCGGATCCAGCATCGCAGTTGGCTCATCCAGTACAATACACTTTGGACGCATTGCCATGACACCGGCGATTGCAACCCTCTGCTTTTGCCCCCCGGACAATTTATTCGGTGAATGGTGACGGTATTCAATCATCCCAACCGCTTTCAGGCTATCTTCCACTCTCTGCCAGATCTCCTCTGTCGGCACGCCCAGGTTCTCCGGACCAAATCCCACGTCTTCCTCAACGACCGTTCCTATGATCTGATTATCCGGATTCTGGAATACCATTCCGGCGCTCTGACGTACATCCCACAGATGTTCATCTTCCTTCGTGTCCATTCCGTCTACCCACATGGTTCCGTCAGACGGAACCAGCAGGGCATTCATATGCTTTGCAAGTGTAGACTTCCCAGAGCCATTATGCCCCAGGATCGCAATAAACTGTCCCGGCTCGATATCCAGCGATACCTCATCAATAGCGCGGCTTTTCCCTATAATATTACCTTCTTCGTCACGCTTTGCATATTCAAATACAAGTTTATCTGTCTTGATCATTTTCATGGTATTTCCTCATATCCATTCTGTAATTTATCTGTCCATACTGTACTAGATTATAACCTAACTGGAATGCCTATGCAATTGATTTCCTGATTGTATCAAAAAAAGAATGCGCCTTCGCACATTCTTTCCCTGTGTTTCTACTACATTTTTTCAATCTTATCCCTGAGTTTCAGCATTTTTGCATCCAGCTCAGAAATTTCATCTGCATAGGTTTTTAATTCCTTTGCAACCTCTTCATTCTCTGTCTTCTTATAAAATATCTGGTACTCGAGCACAGACCAGTAATCCATTGCCACCGTACGGAGTTGGATCTCCACCTTTTCCTTCAGTGGTCCTTTGGATGAATAAATTGGGACCTCCACGATCATGTGAAGACTCTTGTATCCGTTCTTTTTGGGATTCTTAATATAATCTTTCTCACGGATGATCTGTACATCTCCCTGCGCTTTCAGACGGTCTGCGACCTCGTACACTTCATCTTCAAATGGACAGACCACGCGGATTCCGATCAAATCCTTCAGTTCTGCTCTTGCCGTGTCAAAATCCGGCTCCAGGCCTTTCCGGATCAGTTTTGTATAAATACTCTCTGCCGTCTTCACTCTGCTGCTGATCTGGTTGATCACAACATGGCGTTTCTTGCGCGAAAGATCTGCATTTATCATATTCAGCTTTGCTGTAAGAAGATCGATTGCAGCTCTGCATCTGAGCTGATACTTCTGATCCTGAAGCGAACGGTCTATCTCTGCAATCTCTTTTGCAGCCTCTGTCCGGATCAGCTTTTCAGGGCATTTATTTTTCTGCTTTATCTTTGCCTTCTGTTTCTTTGGCATAGGCATCTCCCTTTTTGTCTTTTTTTTCACACAATATATATTGTATCATCTTTTGCCCTGAAAATCATCAATTCTTGTTCAAGGAAACGTTAAATTTTTTCTTCCAGATTCAAAAAGCGCAGTAAAAGCTCGATATTTTTTTCATCTTTCAGGAGTACACTGTAAGATTACAATAGATGGTCCAATGGAAGTGATCGCGCTGCTCTTGATTGCGTTCTTCATCTGCTTTTCTGTAAGTCCGATCTTCTTTCCTGCCGAATAAGATTTTTTTGCAAAGATCAGGGCCTGTGCGATAACGAGTATTACCGGGATTCCACAGGCGATCCACATCGGTATACTGTTGGCGATTTTCATAGCATCCATATTGCTACCTCCTTAGAAATAAATAAAATATTCATAAAATTTATTGAAATTATAATAAAATTATCGCGATAATTCTATGAATAAATATTCACTTTTCTTTTAAAAGGCATATAGAGGTGAAAAAAAATTCACTCCCATATGCCCTTTCATGAAAAAATATTTTATTGATAAATTCTTTCAGCAAACAATTTGTATTGCCATTTTCTATAAGCCTTTCAAAACTTCCACTTCGCCAAATGCTTTCAGAAATTGTTTTTTTCCATATCCCGGAAATTCCAGTTCGATCATCATCTCGTCCTCAGAAATAATCTCCCCTTCCCCGTACTTCGGATGTCTGCCTTTTCGCTCTGGCTTCCGTGTTTCTTTCTGTTCTTCTTCCTCCTGCTTTTTCTCCCTGATCAGCTCCCGCGTATCTTTCCGCAGTTTCTGCAGATTCGCTTTCCGCGACTCACTTCCCGGCTTTTCTTCCCAGTCAAGCAGCTCCTCCGGCAGCATCCGCAGATAATTGCTTGGTGTCTCATATGTCCCCGGGATCGTCGGATTTGTATAATAGGAAAGTTCCAGATTCTTCCTTGCACGGGTCAGTCCTACGAAGAACAGACGGCGCTCCTCTTCTTCCTGTTCTATGCTTTTGCAGCGAAGCGGGATCAGTCCTTGATTCATTCCGATGATGAATACATAGTCAAATTCCAGACCTTTTGAGGCGTGCAGTGTCATAAGATGAACTGCGTCTTCTTCCTCCGTCTGTCGTTCTGTATCTGCCGCTTTTTCCATCGTGTGTTCGCCCGAAACCGCATTCAGCTTCCCTTCTGCAACATACTCCCGGATCATATGAGGTCTTTCCGGAACCGGATCCTCATCCTCTTTCTGTTTTGCCGGAAGAACATAAGGAAGTTCTGCTCTTTCAAATACTTTTTCCAGAATCTCTGCCTGCTTCTGCACCCGGTAGAAAACCGCAATCTCCCGGTAAGGAAGTCCCTTCTCATGAAGCTCACGGATCCGCTCTGTCAGATACTCTGCCTCGATAAATGGATCATAATGATTCCTTACCAGAATCTTCTCCCCTCTTTCGCCACTTCCCTCAATCTTTCCTCCAAACTGAAGAAACCGGTTCGCCGCTTCCAGGATCACTTCATCGGACCGGTAGTTAACCGGCAGAGTCAGTTCTTTTGCGCCAAATCTGTGCTTGATCAGGAAGAACATATTCGGTCCAGTTCCTCTCCAGCTGTAGATCACCTGATTCGGATCCCCCACCGCAAAAAAGTGGGTCTGTGTGCCTTTTAACGCCTCCAGAAATTTCAGCTGTTTTTCGTCACTGTCCTGTACCTCATCGACAATGATCCACTTAAGATCCAGCACCTCTTCCTGCTCTTTTGCCACCTGCGTTCCTTCTTCCAGAAGATCTGCAAAGGACATTTTATTCTGCTGTCTTTTTGCCTTCTCAAGAAGCGGAAAGATCTGAAACAGATCATCTTTGTATTTTCCCTGTGTTCTTCCTTTCCGATATGCCGCGTAATCCTCTTCCATCCGCTTTTTCAGACGGTTCTGGTATTTGATCTTATAACCGCCTTCTTTTGCAATGGCAAGCACCATTTCCATTTCATCTTCCGGTGTGATAACGGTAAATTTCCGGTTCCATTCTTCCAATTTTGTTCCGTCTTCTGCCTTTTCCGGAAGAAATCTTCGCAGAATCCTTAAGGCAACACTGTGAAAGGTTCCAAATCCCCACAGTTCTTCTTCCGTAAGCTCTGCTTCTTTTCTGGATAGACGTTCTGCGATCTCATCTGCCGCCTTGTTGGTAAAGGTAAGCACTGCCATTTTCTCATACGAAACCTGCTTTTTCTCATGCAGATGCCGCACTTTCTCGATCAGCACTGTTGTCTTTCCGCTCCCTACATTTGCATTTACCAGACATGCCAGGCTTTCATCCAGCACCGCCTCCTGCTGGTAAGGATTTAAAGTTTTTATTTCTTCTATATTATTCATTTCCAAGCTGTTCATCATATCGCCTTTGCAAACGGTCTCTCTTCTTCTGTCGTTCTTTTTTCTCCTGCTCATCCATTTTCGCTTCATACCGTACCCGGATCTGCATATCCGCCGGACAGATCACATGATACCGCAAGGTATTGGTCAGACTTTGTAGGTTATCCGGCTCCATCAGCCATTTTGCATAAAATTCATTTTCCATCGTCAGGATCAGCTTGTGTCCTTCTGTACTGACTTTTTTAATGGTCTTCAGGAACTGCCCGCCTGCCTCGCCATTTTTGACCACGGCATAACAGACCTTCTCCCACTCATCCGGCAGATTGAAGAAAGAAAATTCTTTCCGGATCACAGGCTGTGGCTCTTTGATATTTTTCTTCAGATAAACCGGCGGTTCGCTCTCTTCCAGAAGATTATCAAGTCCCCACAGAACCGTCTTCTTATCCAGATTGTAGTCACCTACGCATGCCGGACAGCCATCCTCACACGGACAGCCGCTGACCATTTTAATCGCACTTTCCAGAATTTCCGGAATCAGATCATAGATCTTCTCCGAATAACCAAGTCCGCCCTCATATTTGTCATAAATGAAGAGGGACACCTTTTCCTCCCGGAACTCATCCGGAATGGTCGCATTGTTGGACATGGTCACATCGATATCATCCCGTTCCGTCATCGTCACCATCATTACCGCATTCTTGATCGCATACTGCATTCCGTCAAAATGATTGTTCAGCACCAGCTCTCCCATCCGATTTGGCAAAAGAAGACTCCGGTAGACTCTGACAACATTCTCCGGCATCGTAAGCCAGGTGCTTTCCGTGCCATAATCCTTCTGAAGCGGCTGTGTCAGCGTCACATAGCCCAGATTCTGATGGTTATGGAACTGCAGTTTCTTGTACATAGCAATGATTTCGTTTACATTGATATCTCCAAAACGGATTTCCGTCCTCTGATACGCGTCCTCCTGAAATACATGCAGGATACGCGTCTCTTCCTGTCCTGCCGGTACCGTATAATAATCCCCTGTAAACGGAATGGCGTAAGCTGTCCGGCTGACCAGATCCATCTTCGTGATCTCATAGGATGCACCATCATGCATATATACAGCACCCGGATGGATCTCATGGTATGCCTGGGATTCGTCCATCTCCGTGATCTCATGTCCGTCCTCCTGCGCGAGCAGCTTGAACCTGGTCTTGTCCATATTACGCAGGCTGTAATCCCCTGCCGGAAATGCAGGTCCCGCCCAGGCAAATCTTCCGGCAAGGCTTTTTACTTCTCCGGCGCTTAAAAGCACCGGGATCATTTCTCCAAGATCCGGAAAAAGCGCAATATCATCCAGTGAAAGTGGCATCTCAGCAGCCGCTGCGCGCAGATGTGCAAGCTCGATCAGAAGATTGTCCGGATCCACGATCGCATTTTCACTTTCTCTTGAGAACAGCCATTCCGGATCGATGGCAATGTACTGGTCAAACGGTTCATTTTCCAGGATCAGATAATTGACACAGGCACTGCCGCTTCGTCCGGCACGTCCACTCTGTTGCCAGAAGGACGCCCTTGTCCCCGGATAACCAACGATCACAGTTGCATCCAGCTTTCCGATGTCGATTCCAAGCTCCAGTGCATTCGTCGATACCAGCCCGGTCAGTTCTCCCTCCGTCATCTTCCGCTCAATCTCTTTTCGCTCCAGCGGGGTATAACCGCCACGGTATCCTGCGATCAGATCTGCCGGATTCTTGCCGCCCACCCGCGCCATTCCAAGAAATCCGGCAGCATCTAATTTATCCTTTGCTTCTTTTAGAATAACTTCTACATTTCTTCTGGATCGTCCAAAGGTGATAAAATGATGATCCTCTTCCACCAGCTCCGGTATCAGTCCGGCTGCCACGGTTGACGCCGCAATCCTTCCGTATACTTTGTCATTATTCCCCTTGATCTCCGGCGGCTGGATAATACAGTATTCCTTCTCCGGTGCCGGCGATCCATCCCGATCAATCAGCGTAAATCCGCTTCCACAGATCTTTTCGGCAAGCTCTACCGGATTGGCGATCGTCGCGGAACTGCACAGAAAATGCGGATTCGAATGGTAATACCGGCAAATCCGGTGCATTCTCCGGAAAATATTTGCCAGATGTGCTCCGAAAGCACCGCGGTAAGAATGAAGCTCATCGATCACTACATATCGTAAATTTGCAAAAATCGCGTCAAACCCGTAATTGCTGTGATTCGGAAGGAATGCCGAGTTCAGCATCTCCGGATTGGTCAGGATAATATTTGCACTCTTGCGGATCCTTGTCCGCTCGGCAGGTTTGGTATCTCCATCGTACACGCCTGCTGAAACTCTTCCCTCTCCGAAAAATTTCAAAATCGACTGCATCGCGCGGTACTGGTCACTTGCCAGTGCCTTGGTCGGGTAAATAAAAATCGCACGTGTCAGCGGGTCTTCCAGAATTTCCTGCAATACCGGGAGCAGAAAGGCAAGCGTCTTTCCACTTGCCGTCGAAGTCGTAATAACCACATTTTCTCCGGCTCTGACCTTCTCAAACATCTCAACCTGATGTGCATAGAGTCTGGAAATATGGTTGCTTTCCAGATATCCCCGGATTTCTTCCCGGAACTCCTCCGGGTAGTCCCGGTACAACGGCTCCCTTTTCTTCATTTTTCTTGTATAAATGATCAGCTTTTTAATTTCTTCCGTCATGAATTCCTCCATAATTTAAAAAATGTGCACCTATGGCACGCAATACCTTTTATTTCACAGGAAGTTCCCGTAGAATAAAAACCAAACACATATTCGTATGTACAGTATAGCATGGCTTTCCCATTCCTTCCATAGATATTTAGTGTATAGATATATTCTATATCATTCATGTAAATTATCTATAAAAAATGTTGTCCATGCAACATACATTTTATTAAAAGAATGTTAAATTTATATTTTGGATATGTAAATTTTATTCAGGGAGGAATACATACAATGAAAAAGAGATTTTTATCAATCGCTCTTACACTTGCTATGGTATCATCTATGGCAGTAGGATGCGGAAGCAGCAAGTCAGATTCTGCTGACAGCAAAAAAGAAGAGGGTGCAAAGACAGAAGCTTCTGCCGATACAGAAAGTAACCAGATCTTATTTAACGGATCTTCTACTTTAGCACCGGTTATCACTTCTATGGCTACTACTTTCTTTGATACTTATGGAACATGGGATGCATATGATTCATCTCTTCCAAAAGAAGATATCGCAATCTACGTTTCAGCAGGCGGATCCGGACAGGGAACCAAAGCCGTTATCGATGGAACTGCAACATTTGGTATGGTTGCAAGAAGCGTAAAGGATGAAGAAAAAGAAGCAATCAAAGATGAAAAAGAATACCAGGTTGGTATCGATGCTCTGACGATCGCAGTAAACCCGGCTAATCCGGTAAATGATGTTCTTGATAACCTTACAACGGAACAGATCGTAGGACTTTTCTCCGGCGAATATGCTACATGGAAAGATCTTGACTCATCTCTTCCTGACGAAGAAGTTGTTGTTATTACACGTGATATCAACGGTGGAGCTCACGAAGTATTCCAGAAGAATATCATGGGTGACACAGAAGTAAAAGCGGATGCGATCCAGGCTTCTTCTATGGGTGAACTTGTTCAGGATATCATTGATAACCAATACGCAATCGGATATGCTTCATTTGGTGTTGCTAACCAGAATGAAGGAAAAGTAACTCCACTGAAAGTAAACGGTGTTGCTGCAACAAAAGAAAACATTCTTGATGGATCTTACATCATCCAGAGACCACTTCTTCTTGTAGGTTCTGGTGATCCGACAGATGTACAGCAGGCTTTCCTTGATTACGTTCTTGGTGATGAAGGACAGAAAACTGTAGAAGATATGGGATTCATTCCTATGAAATAATCTTCCGATATTGAAGGGGTGTGCAAAGACACACCCCTTTTTCTTGCTATATGTCGCTGGTTAATCCCAGGGGTCAATTTTGATTTGTATCCGGACAGCGCTGTCTGTCCTGCATCATACCTAGAAAGGATTTACTATGTTTAAGAAACTTTCAGATAAATTCAGCAAAGGAATCATTTATCTGGCTGCCTTTCTCGTAACGGCACTGATGGCAGTCATGATGATCCATATTGTGAAGGAAAGTATTCCTGCCATTTCACAGCTTGGAATCAAAATGTTCCTGCCTACCACCGAATGGCGCCCTGTCAGTCAGAAACCGCAGTACGGACTTTTACCTGCGATTGCCGGTACCCTTTATGTCTCAGCGATCGCAGTTGTCCTCGCACTCATCTTCGGCGTTGCCTGTGCCTGCTTTCTGGACTATTACCTTCCGAAAAAGGTGGCATCCTTATTCCTTGCGTTCATCGATCTGGTTGCAGGAATCCCGTCCGTCATCTTCGGATTTATCGGACTTACGGTTCTTGTAAAAGCCTTTGCCACCCACCTCCATATGGCAGCCGGTCAATGTATCCTGGCAGCCGGGATCGTGCTGGGGATCATGCTTTTACCATTCGTTATTTCCACCTGTCATGAATCTTTACAGACTGCACGAAAGACTTACGAGTTCAGTGCGATCACACTTGGATTCTCCAGAGAATTTACCCTGCTGCATTTTATTCTTCCGGCAATCCGGCCGGGAATCATTGCAGGTGCAATGATGGCATTCGGCCGCGCACTTGGCGAGACAATGGCAGTCATGATGGTAATCGGTAATTCCCCGATTTATCCCAAACTCCTTGGACGTGGTCAAACACTTCCTGCCCTCACCGCACTGGAAATGGGAAGTATTGAATACGGAAGCCTTCACCTCTCCGTACTTTACGTTGCAAACGCTGCGCTGCTTGTGATTCTTTTCATCGTACTCGGTATCAGCTATCTTCTGAAAAGGAGGCTTGCCACCCATGAGAACTAAACTGCAGAAATTTTTCACACGCCTGATTCTCAGTATACTCGGACTTTGCGTGATCGTTGTTACACTCTTCCTTTTCCTTTATGTCTTCTGGAAAGGGAAAAAAGTATTTAGCCTGTCCTTCCTTCTTGACAAGCCTGCCGGTGTTCCACTTGGAACTGCAGGCGGTATCTATCCGGCACTGATGGGTTCCATTTACCTTGGCGCACTTTCCGCACTGATCGGCGGTGTCCTTGGTATCGGCGCTGCCATTTATCTTGTATTTTACAGCACCGGAAAACGATTTTCCGTCCTTGTAAATATGGCGATCACCGGGCTTTCCGGAATCCCTTCGATCCTGTTCGGGCTGGTTGGATATACTCTTCTGATCTACCGTTTTGGACTTAACCGCAGCCTTCTTTGTTCGGCACTGTGTGTTGCAGCAATGATCATTCCTTTTGTTGCAATCCGAGCAGAAAAGATTCTGGAAGAGAAGGGGCGTGAATATATGAAGAACTCCCTAAGTCTCGGACTTTCCCGTGAGTATGCCCTCCGGAAAGTGATCCTTCCGGTCTGCTCTGTAGAGCTTCTCGGAACCGTTGCGCTTGGAATGGCATACGGCATGGGTGCCGTTGCACCGATTTTATACACCGGAGCTGTCATGCAGGCAGATGTTCCGCATTCTCTCTCCGATCCGTTCATGTCACTTCCATATCACCTGTATATCCTTGTGAACAACGGATTTTCTCTGGATTATGCTTATGGAACCGCATTTGTACTGATGCTCTTCCTGCTCATCATCCAGTTAATATGTAAATTTATCACCTATCTACGAAAGGACAACTGATATGCTGAATATAGAAAATCTAAAATGTGGATTTGGAAAACACGAAATTCTTCACGGAATCAGCCTGACGATCCCGAAAGGACAGATTACAGCCATCGTTGGTCAGTCCGGCTGCGGAAAAACAACTTTTCTGAAAACCCTGAACCGGATGGTAGAAGAAGAAGGCGGCTATCTCTCAGGAACAATTACTTTAGAAGGAACCGACATCAAATCTCTTCCGAAAGAAAAACTCAGAAGGCGTGTTGGCATGGTTTTCCAACAGCCGATCGCTTTCCCGCACAGTATCGAAAAGAATTTGTCTTATGTACTGAAATACCACGGTGTCCGTAATAAGAAAGAGATTGCTGAGAAAATTACAGAGTCTCTGCAGAAAGCAAAACTCTACGATGAGGTCAAAGATCAACTGAAAAAATCCGCCCTCAAATTATCCGGCGGTCAGAAGCAGCGTCTTGCTATCGCACGAAGCCTCTGTGCCGGTCCGGAGATCCTGCTCCTTGACGAGCCGTGCTCCGCACTGGATATGAAGAATACAATTGCAATCGAAGAAACGCTTTTGGAGTTGAAAGACCAGTATACTTTCGTCATCGTCACACATAATCTGGCTCAGGCAAAGCGAATTGCCGATCAGGTGATCTTCATGGATCATGGAGAAGTACTGGAAGTGACGGAAAAAGAGAAATTCTTTGAAAATCCGGCATCGGAACCGGCGAAAGAGCAGATACAGTATATGTAATAAAAAACGGGCAAATGTCTTTTCACATGACATTTACTCGTTTTTTTTATTTATTCCGCAAAGGATTTCTGTCAGTCTGATTTTTATTTCAGCATCTCTCTGAGCAGTTCATTAACCATACCCGGATTTGCTTTTCCTTTCATTGCCTTCATGATCTGTCCAACCAGTGCGCCAAGTGCTTTTTCTTTTCCACCCTTGAAATCTTCCACTGCCTTTGGATTCTTTGCAATCACTTCTTCCGCAAGTGTGCGGAGTGCACCTTCATCGTTGACGGTCTTCAGTCCGTGATCCTCTACATATTTTTCCGGATCCACATCCTCTGCAAATACCTTTTCAAATACCTCTTTTGCTACAGAACTGTTGATAGTTCCCGCGTCTGCAAGTTCGATCAGTTTTGCAAGGTTCTCCGGTGAAAATTTAATATCTGCCGGCTCCTGTCCGTTTTCATTTAACAGACGCATGGTTTCTACCATCAGCCAGTTGGACACTTTTTTCGGCTTGTTGCAGATTGCACAGGTCGCCTCAAAGAGATCTGCCATCTTCTTCGTTCCGGTAATGAGCTCCGCATCATAACGTGGAATATCATAATCTTTCTCATAACGTGCAAGTTTTTCATTTCTCAGCTCCGGCTGTTGGTCTTTGATCTTCTGGATCCATTCATCACTGATCACGATCGGCACCAGATCCGGTTCCGGGAAATAGCGATAGTCCTGCGCATCCTCTTTGGAACGCATCGCATAAGAATATTCTTTATTATCATCCCATCTTCTGGTTTCCTGAATAACTTTCTTTCCTTCTTCGATGAGTTCGATCTGTCTCTGTCTCTCTCCCTCGATCGCATGTGTAATCGCTTTAAAGGAGTTCAGGTTCTTCATCTCAGTACGTGTTCCAAACTCAGAAGCACCTACTTCACGAACCGAAAGATTGACGTCTGCTCGCATGGATCCTTCCTGAAGCTTACAGTCCGATGCTCCCAGATACTGGCAGATCATACGCAATTTTTCCAGATAAGCAATGACTTCATCTGCCGAACGCATATCCGGCTCCGATACAATCTCGATCAGCGGAACCCCACTTCGGTTATAATCGACTAAAGAGCAGTCCTCCCACTCATCATGGATCAGCTTTCCGGCATCCTCTTCCATATGCATCTCATGGATCCGGACTTTTTTCTTCTGTTCTCCGACTTCAATCTCTACATAACCGTCTCTCGCAATTGGCAGATAGAGCTGTGAAATCTGATAGTTCTGCGGGTTATCCGGATAGAAATAATTCTTACGATCGAATTTGCACACCTGTGTGATCTTACAGTTTGTCGCAAGTCCTACTGCCATCGCATATTCTACTACTTTTTTATTTAATACCGGAAGGGAGCCCGGCATACCGGTACATACCGGGCAAGTATGTGTATTCGGTGCGCCCCCGAATGCGGTACTGCATCCACAGAAAATTTTTGTCTTTGTTGCAAGTTCTACGTGAACCTCCAGACCGATTACGGTTTCATACTGCTTTGACATCTATGCTTCCCCCTTTCCGGCTGCTTCTGTTTTGTCGTACATAGATACCCATTTTTTCTCTGTCAGGCACTCATAGGTATAAGCTGCCTGAAAAAGCTTCTTCTCCTGGAAGCAGTCTCCGATGAGCTGCATTCCAACCGGAAGTCCTTTCGCATCCCGTCCAACCGGAATACTGATCCCCGGAAGTCCTGCCAGGTTGACGGAAATCGTATAAATGTCGCCCAGATACATTTTGATCGGATCACTTAAGGAAGCTCCAAGCTTCGGTGCTGTCGTCGGTGCTGCCGGCGCCAGGATCATATCATATTTTGCAAATGCACTGTCAAATGCCTTTTTAATCAATGCTTTTGTACGAAGTGCTTTCAGATAATAAGCATCATAATATCCGGAACTGAGTACGAAAGACCCAAGCATAATACGGCGCTTTACTTCCGGTCCGAAGCCCTCGGAGCGGGTCTTTTTGTACATCTGGTGAAGCTCTTCATAATCCTTTGTGCGGTATCCGTATTTCACACCGTCAAATCGGGACAGGTTGGAGCTTGCCTCTGCTGATGCGATGACATAATAAGCCGGAATCGCATATTTTACAAGTCCAAGATCAAATTCTTCAATCTCAGCTCCTGCATTTTTCAGAACCTCTGCGGCTTCCAGAATCGGTTTTTTCACTTCTTCGTCCAGACCTTCTCCAAAATAATCTTTTGGAATACCGATCTTCATCCCTTTTACATCGTTTACCAACGCACTTGTAAAATCCGTGTCCTGGCGTTCTACCGAAGTGCTGTCTTTTACATCATGGGATGCGATAGTCTCAAGAACCGTCGCACAGTCGGTTACGTCCCTTGCAACCGGTCCGATCTGGTCAAGAGATGATCCGTAAGCGATCAGTCCATAACGGGATACCGTTCCGTAGGTTGGCTTGATTCCAACGATTCCGCAGTAAGAACTTGGCTGACGGATCGATCCGCCGGTGTCAGATCCAAGAGCATATGGTACTTCCAGAGCCGCAACTGCCGCACAGGAGCCACCGGAAGATCCACCCGGTACATGCTCCAGATTCCACGGATTCTTTGTCTCTCCATAATAAGAAGTCTCAGTCGTGCTTCCCATCGCGAATTCATCCATATTAGTCTTTCCGATCACAACTGCACCTGCTTTTTCTAGGTTCAGAACTGCTTCTGCTGAAAATGTCGGTACAAAATTACTCAGAATTTTTGAACTGCAGGTGGTCGTCACACCTTCCGTACACATGTTATCCTTGATCGCAACCGGTACTCCTGCAAGCGGTCCGGTCAGTGTTCCGTCATCGATCAGCTTCTGCACTTCTTCCGCTCTTTTTAAGGCGGTTTCTTTTTGAAGTGATACAAAACTGTTGACTTCTTTTTCTACTTTATCAATCTGTGTGAAGCAGGCTTCCACTGCTTCTTTTACTGTAACTTCTTTTGCCTGAATCTTTTTTCCAAGTTCAACGGCAGTAAGACCTTTCAAATCCATCTTTCGATTTCCTCCTATGCGAATGTTCTAGGTACTTTGTAGCTCTGTTCTTTCTGCTGCGGCGCATTTGCCAGCATTGCTTCGTGATTGTCTCCATTTGTCACTACATCCTCACGGAATACATTATTTACCGGAAATACATGTGACATCGGTTCAATTCCTTCTGTATCCAGTTCATTCAGGGTATCAATATAATCAAGCATGGTTTCCATATCTTTCTTTGCCTGCTCTTTTTCTTCGTCAGAAAGCTCCAGCTTTGCCAGGATTCCAACGTATTCGATTGTTTCATCCGAAATCTTGTTTGCCATTGTACTCGTCCTTTCTAATAATAATTATCGTAAAAGCTTTCGTACTCCTCCGATTCAATCCACTCACTCGGTGTAAGTTCTACTGTAAGTCCTTCCAGATCAACTTCTGTTCCATCGATCAGGACAATATTTTTCAGCTCCTGTGGAAATCCCGACTCTTCATTACCGATCAGCATTCCCATATAATTTTCGTATCCGGCGCTTACTGTCACGTCATAATCAAAAATCCCAAAACCTTCCACACATTTCACATCATAGACACCTGCAGGTACGTCTTTTCCTACTGTAAATTTATCCGATACGGTTTTCGATTCTGTAAGCGGATTTGCAATTGCTGTCAGATTCATCTGTGCATTCTCTGCTGTCATGTGAAGCTCCAGTGTATCCTCTACTATCACATAACATCCCGGAAATACTTCAAAGTCACTGACTTCTTCTTCCGTATTATCGTAGTCATCACCAAAATTGTACTGCACCCAGATATTATTTTTGCTGTCTGTCAGCTCTACCTGACCACTTCCACTTTTGCAGGTCAGTGTATAGGTTCCCTGCGGAAAATGTACACCACCTTTATAAATTCCGGCTGTCAGGTCTGCTTCATAAAGTTCTCCTTCTTCCGGCATCACTTCCTGCAAATCACTATATGGATCTTCCTCGGTGTAGCTGTCACTGTCATCATAAGTATAGTCATCAAAATAATGCTGAACTTCATCGCTGATCGTTCCGCCAAGCTCACCTGCAAATGCTGCAATGATCACAAAGCCGATCAGAAACTTTCCAAGCTTCCTTTTCTTTTTTACCGGTCTGCTGCTTTGTTGCATTGAAGATGATGTATAACTGTAACTCTGTTTTCCTGTCTGGCTGTAGCTTGTGCCTGCGGTATTGTAGCTCGCATTTGCTGCAGAATATCCATTCCCCGCCGGATTTACTTTTCCTGCTGCCGCATTCTTTGACGCCTTTTTTGCAGCTGCTTTCTTTGCATTTTTATCTGCATTCTTCGCCTTACGCACATTTTCCCGAGTCATGGTCTTTCCTTCATACGGCTTTTCCGCTTCCGTATGTATATGTGTCAGCGATTCTTCATGACCGGAATTTCCAAGTGTCACATACTGATCGTCATTCTTTGAATTGTCAAGCCCACACTCTGTGCAGATATTTCCGTTTAATTTTCCTCCACATAAGGAACATCTTCGTCTCATTTTGACCTCCCCCGCTGCCTCTTGTCAGCTTCCTTTTTTACCTGCCAGCCAGGGATCTTCGTCTCTACGGAGTAAGTCTGCTTAAATCTCTCGGGAAGAGGGTTGTCTCACGGACGTTATCTTCACCAAGAAGCTGCATTGTCAGACGTTCCATTCCGATTCCAAGACCTCCATGCGGCGGCATACCATGTTTGAATGTATCCAGATAGGTCTCCAGTCCTTCTTCCGTCATTCCCCGCTTTGCAAGCTTTTCCATCAGCATATCGTAGTCATGGATTCTCTGTCCTCCGGTCGTGATCTCAAGTCCACGGAACAAAAGGTCAAAGCTGAGTGTGAATTTCTCATCCTGTGGATCGTCCATTGCATAGAACGGACGCTTCTTTGACGGATAGTAGGTTACAAATACAAAATCAGAATCCCATTCCTCTTTTGCGTACTGTCCGATCAGATGCTCTTCCTCTGGTTCCAGATCAAATGGATTGCGGATCTTACGTCCGTACTTTTCTGAAACCTTCTGCTTTGCCTCATCAAAACGGATTGCCGGAATTTTAGAGACATCCGGAAGTGTCACATCCAGGATTTTAAGTTCCTTCGCATAATCCTTTTTCAGAAGCTCCATCGTATACTGAAGGAAGCCCGTTTCCATCGCCATGATATCTTCAAAACTGTCGATATAACCCATTTCAAAATCCAGACTGGTATATTCGTTCAGATGACGCTTGGTGTTGTGTTTTTCTGCTCTGAATACCGGTCCTGTCTCAAATACTCTGTCAAAAACACCAACCATCATCTGTTTGTACAGCTGTGGACTCTGTTCCAGCACTGCCGGACGATGGAAATAATCCAGTCGGAAGAGGTTAGATCCTCCTTCTGCTCCTTTTGCTCCGATCTTCGGGGTATGAATTTCTGTAAAACCTTCTTTATACAGGAACTCTCTGAATCCTCTTACGATTCCTTCCTGAATTTTAAACTTCGCTCTTTCCCTTACGTTCCGAAGAGAAATGGAACGATAGTTCAGCTTCGCTTCCAGGGAAGTGTTCAGTTTCCACTTTGAAACAGCAAGTGGAAGGCTGTCTTTTGGCATACTGAGTACTTTTATCTCACTCAGACGGATTTCAATTCCGTTCGGTGCCTTCTCTGATTCGGTCAGTTTTCCTGTTACTTCTACTGTAGCGGCTTCTCTTAAATCTTTCAAGTTAAATTTTGTAACGCCTTCTTCGTATACACACTGGACCAGACCTTCCCGTTTTCTCAGAATCACGAAAGCGACTGTTCCCATGTCACGAATTGTATGAACGGCTCCATTTACCTTCACTTCTTCTCCAAGTCTTCCCTCTTCCAGTAATTCACTAAGTTCCAGCGTTTCTTTTTCTTTTACACCTGTCATAAATTCCATGTCACAATCCTCCTAAAATATGTTTTGCTTTTGTCAACTTCGTATTCCGGATTGTTTTTTGATGTACATGGCAATAAAAAAGCCCCGGAATACTTTTTCGTATTCCGGGACGGATAATCTGATGATCCGCGGTACCACCCGCATTGAATCCTTTGGGATTCCTCTCTTACATACGTAACGTGCATGAACCGTATTACCCTACTAAAGCACCTGTGCTTTCCATTCAGATAATCTGCTCCAGAGTGTTCCCTTCGCCTCATTCCTCAAACAGCGCTCTCAGTCGGTGACGCCGTATTCCTGTCAAGTTCCAGAAGCAAGAGTCTCTTTCATCGCTTTGCTTTACTAAATTATTTTTAGATACTAGCACACGTTCTTTACTTTTTCAAGTATTTTCTTCTATTTTTTAATTTTTTCTCGTTAATTGTCAGCTTTTTTGCTTTAAAATCATCAATTCACTTTGTTTCTTTTTGTTTTTTGATTATTTCGTATGTTTATCCACGTATTTATTCTCTGTTTTGGAATAAACAATTTTCTGTTCCTTATATAAGCTGTAATATCCGGAAAGCAGATAGCTTACCGCAACCACAATACAGTAAAACGGCATCCCGTTAAATCCAAACAACTCTGCTGCAATCAAAAGAGATGTGATTGGACTGTTTGTAACTGCACAAAAGACACCAACCATTCCACATGCCGCACAGATATCTGTCGGTGCTGCAAGGATCGTAGACATAAAAGAACCAAGTGTCGCCCCGATAAACAGTGACGGTACGATCTCCCCACCCTTGAATCCGGCGCAGAGCGTCAGTGCCGTAAACAGCATTTTCAGAAGGAACATCTGTGGCCCTGCCGTTTCTTTAAAGCTTGCCTGGATCACACCTGTTCCAAGCCCCAGATAGGCATCCGTTCTGAGTGCAAAATACAAAATGATCACTCCTGCTGCTCCTGCAACCACACGCACATACGGATTCGGAAACCATTTCTTCAGATAATGTTCCCCATTATGCAGCACAATACAGAACAGTGCTCCGGCAAGCGCACACGCAATTGCCAGAATGATCGCTTTGATCGAATCCACACTGTAAAAATTCGGAACCGATTCTACCAAATACGGCGGAGTAACGGTCCTCACTTTCAGAAGCAGCGCAATCCCTTGTGCGGCAAATGCAGAAAATACACATGGCACCAGCGCGGCATAATACATCACACCAACACTGATTACTTCCATTGGAAATACAACCGCCGCCATCGGTGTCCCGAAAAGTGCTGAAAATGCGGCACTCATACTTGCCAGAATGATGATCTTCTTGTCACTCTCATTCAAATGCAGATATTTCGCACATACATTTCCTACACTTGCTCCAAACTGAAGCGCTGCACCCTCTCGTCCGGAAGATCCTCCAAACAGATGTGTGATCGCTGTCGATATCAGGATCAGTGGTGTCACCCATCCCGGAACCTCTTCCTCATCCGACCGGACTACTGTCAGAACCAGGTTCGTTCCGGAGTTCTTCTCCTGCCCGGTAATTTTGTACAGCCAGACGATCAAAAGACCTCCTAGCGGTAGCCCAAGAATGATCATCGGATTTGCCTGTCTAAACGAAGTCACCCATACAATCGCATAGGAAAATCCGCTGGCGATCAGTCCGATGAAACTTCCGATCACCCCGGACAAAACGATCCATTTGAACAATGAACCATACAGATTTTTCCATGCTTCTCTCATTTCTTTTAATTTTTCATTCATCCTTTGTTCCTCGTACTCTTATTTTCTTAAAAAAAGAATGTACCTTGGCACATTCTCGCACCGAGTGCGTTGCTGAGCGCCAGTGGCGCTCGTTAAGCAACGACCGACGCGGAGCGTAGACCGCCTGCGACATCCTTCATCTTCCCGCGAGTGCGCATCCCCAGCACACGGTGCCTATTATTTAACAGGAAGTTCCTTCAGAATTTCCTGTTAAATAAAAAATGCTGTATACACATCCTTATTCCACTTTTTATTATAGAAAATTTTTCTTTTTTTGACAATTCCAACTGACAAAGATTATTTCTCTTTTTCTAGCTGCATATGATAATCCCAGATCATATCTGCAAGCGTAACTGTCTTCAGGCTGTCTTCCAATGCAGATTCAAATTTAGAATAGGAGTGTTGCAAAACTGCCCGGATGTTACGTCCAACTGGACACAATTTAGAAGCTTTGGTATGTACGTGAAATATATTTTTACAGAACTGCGGTTTCACGGCATTGCAGATTCTGTATACTGTAATTTCTTCCGGCGGCATATTTAAAGTCGTTCCACCGGTACCGTTTTTCACATTAAGGATTCCATCTTTTTTTAAAGCACTCATGATACTGCGTATCGCTACCGGATTCGTTCCCGTTGATAAAGCAATCTTTTCACTTGTGATCTTATCCGTCTCTCCAAATTCGCTGACCAGTATCAGACAATGGATTGCAAGCGATGCCCTTATTGATAACTGCATACTCTGACTTCCTCCTTTGATTTCATTTTAGCTTATCATATTTTTCTATAGGTGTAAATATTGACATTACATCTATGAAATGATAGTCTTGTTGTAAATTCAAAAATTACACCAAAGGAGAAAAAATGAAAACATATCCAGTTGTAGAAATTACATTTAGTCCTACCGGAGGGACCAAAAAAGTTGCAGACCAGATCAGCTGCTATCTGGGAAATATTACAAATACCGTGAATCTTATCCGGCACGATGTCAGCTTTTCAGATGTAACAGTCCCTTCTGATTCACTTGCTGTCATCGCAGCTCCTGTATTCGAAGGCGTTATTCCTGATATCGCCATTGAAAGGATGAAAGAGATACAAGGGAACCATGCAAATTGCGTAGTTATCGCTGTTTACGGAAACCGTGCATATGATGACGGTCTGATCCAGTTAAAAGATACCGCCGAGTTATGCGGTTTCAATGTTATCGCCTCCGTTGCAGCTGTTGCAGAACATTCTATCATGCGCCAATTCAGCAGTGGACGACCAGACGAAGAAGATAGCAAAGAGTTAAAGAAATTTGCAGAAGAAATACTCGAAAAACTTTCCTCTGACAAAGAATTGTCTACTGATTATTTCGTGCCTGGCAGTCATGAGTATAAACGCCTTGGCAACCTGAGTGTTGTTCCAAAAGCAAACGCTTCCTGCACTGGCTGTGGAAAATGTGCCGATGCCTGCCCAACAGGTGCAATCAATAAAAATAATATCCGAACCGGCGATAGCAGCAAATGTATCAGTTGTATGGGATGTATCGCCGCCTGTCCAAAAGGTATCCGGAAGCTAAACCCTGTCTTTTTGGCTGCCGCATCTCTGAAAATGAAAGATCTGTTATCTGGACGAAAGCCAAATGAGATTTTCTTATAATCCTCAGCAGACATTTCTTTCTCGCTGTCGATTGAAATTTTTATACGAAACTGGTATTCTATAAGAAAAGAAAATCGATCATTTTCATGATCGAAGGAGGTTAAGATATGTCTGAAATTTTAGCTTTCTCAGAATCTGCCGATTCTGATCCAAAGCTTTCTACAGAACCGGTTTCCGAATCCGGAGACATCCATACAGCCACTGATGTACCACCCAAAGAAACTCCAGCTCCGGAACCAGATTCCCCTGAAGCAGAAACCATTTCATCTGAGGAAAAAAAGAATACTTACACGGATTTTTCATCGGAAGATTTCAAATCTTCTGACGATTCCGAAAAAGATCCGTTTACCGGAGAAAAGAAAAGTTTCCACCACCACATTTTCCATACAGCAAAAGAACTGAACTATCTGCGTGAAAAATATATCCTGGAAAAAATTCCGGATGACCAGCTTCTTGAGTATCTGAAGCTTGAAGAAAAGCGTCATGAGCTCCAGGTGCAGGAACGCAACATCCGCGAAAAACGGATTATGAATGCCTTTATGCTGACAGTGATCCTTGCTGCAATTGTAGCTGTAGTATACAGTCTGCATGAGAATCCGACGGTACTCATCAGTATCCTGTATATTGGTGGAATCCTTGCAGGCATCCATGTCTGGAATAAGAAAAAATAAATATTATAACATGCACATAAGAACCTCTGCCGGACAAGATGTCAAGCAGAGGTTCTTCTCTTCTGTCTTACAACAGATTCCTTTTTTATACATTCTGGATAAAGTTCTTGATTTCTTCTCTGGTCGGCATAACCCGAAGTGCCCCTTTTCTTGTTGTGATCAGGGATGCTGCCGCATTTGCAAATGTGAGAAGCTCTTTTAAATTTTCTTCGGTCAGCTCTTCCATTCCATGCTCCAGAATATAATTCAGGGAATTGGCACAGAACGTATCTCCGGCGCCGGTTGTCTCGATCGTATGCTCCTGGACAAAGCCCGGAACTTCTACCCGGAGATCTTTATAATATGCACGGCTTCCGTCTTTTCCGAGGGTAATGAGTACCAACGGAATCTGATATTTTTCACGGATCAGTCTTGCTCCCTCATCATAATCCGTAGTTCCGAACAAAAATTCCACTTCATTATCTGAAATTTTCAGGATGTCACATTTGGAAAGTCCGTATTCGATCTCGGCTTTCGCCTCATCCAGTGATTTCCAGAGTGGCGGGCGGAGGTTCGGGTCAAAACTTACGATACATCCTGCTTCTTTTGCCACATCAATCGCATATCTGGTTGCTTCTCGCACGCCTTCATGGGTAGAGGAAAGTGTTCCGAAATGGAAAATCTTTGCCCCGCGGATCAGATCTTCGTCCACTTCTTCTTTTTTCAGCATCATATCTGCTCCCGGATTCCGGTAGAAAGAGAAATCTCTGTCACCGTCCGGATAAGTATGTACGAACGCAAGTGTGGTATGTACTTCTTCATCCATTACCAGATTCCGTGTATCAATTCCAACTTCTTCGACTGCAGTTTTCAGCTGTTCTCCGAACATATCTTTTCCGACTTTTCCGATAAATGCGGTCTTTTTCCCAAGCTTTTCAAGCATGGCGAGTACGTTGCATGGTGCGCCTCCCGGATTGGCTTCCAGAAGCGGATTGCCCTGTGCACTTGTTCCATTTTCTGTAAAATCAATTAGCAGTTCGCCTAAGGCGGTTACGTCATAGATCTTTTCCATATTCGATTCCTCTCTTTATAATCCTCTTGGATGCAAAGTTATAGGCTGCGAAGACGAATTACACAAAAGAACTGTTTCAAATTCAGTTGTGCAAACCATTCCGATAAACCTCTTAGGACGAAAATCGTGTTCAGCAGAGGCTTCCACGATTTTTGAGTTTCATCTCCATTGCACAAAATTAGAATTTGAAACAGTTCTTTTGCGCAATTCGTCCATCAAGGTTATCGATAATAATCTTCGATCCCATACTCTTATAAGCAAATTATACCTTGTCCCTCCAATACATGCAATAAGATTATGTAATCGATATCATGTTTTTTCAGTTTTCTTTCACTTAAATCAGGTTCAATTTTTTCAGAACGTTGTAGATGGTTCCTTCTTTGAATGGGTCGCTTAAGTTTCCGATTCTGAGGAGTTCGTGGTAGCCTTTGCTTCCGCCCTGACTGCAGAGGGCGTAGTAATCTTTCCATGCGCCTTCCAGGTCTTCCTGCATTTTTCCGTAGTATTCGAGGGCTCCTACACGGGATACGGCGTAATCAATATAATAGAACGGGCACATGAATAGGTGCTGTTTCTGCATCCAGAATCCGCCCTGTCCCAGGAATTCATTGCCATCATAATCTCTCCATGGGAGATAGATTTTTTCCAGTTCGTGCCATACTTTTCTTCTTTCCATTGCATCGGTCAGATTTTCAGCGTATACACGGTGCTGGAATTCATCTACGCATGCCATGTATGGCATTGCTTCCAGCGAATCCCACAGGTATGCTTTTTTCTGTTTTTCTGCATTTTCTCCGAAGAACAGATGCATCCACGGCAGTGTGAAATATTCCATCGCCATTGAATGGATCTCATTAATCTCTGCGGTACTGAATGTCTGCGATAATACCGGAATATTGCGTGACGCTGTGTATGCTTCAAAGGCATGTCCTGCTTCGTGGGTAAGGACATTGACATCTGCATTGGTTCCATTAAAGTTTGCAAAAATGAACGGTGCCTTATATTCTTCCATAAAGTCACAGTAGCCACCCTGCTGTTTTCCCTGCCTTCCTTCCAGATCAAACAGACAGTATTCCATCATAAAATCAAAGAATTCTCCTGTCTCTTTGGAAAGTTCATGATACATGGTTCTCGCCTTTTCCAGAAGTTCTTCTTCCGTTCCCTCCGGAACTGCATTTCCATCCGGATAGGTAAGACTTTCGTCATAATATTTTAATTCTTCGATACCGAGTCTATCTTTCTGTTCCTCATAAAGTTTCTGACAAAGCGGTACGATATGTTCCCGGATCTGCTTACGGAATATTGCTACATCTTCCGGCGTGTATTCAAATCTTTCCATCTTCTGATACATCATCTCGGCATATCCATTAAATCCAAGGTTCTTTGCCATCTGCTGACGGATTCCGATCAGTTCCGTATAAAGGGAATCCAGTTCATCCGAAATCGCTTTATACAGCTCTGCCCACTTTTCAAAAGCTTCTTTACGGATGCTTCTATCGGTATCTTCCATCATCTTTAACAGACCATAGAATCCTAGCTGTTCTCCGTGGAAATCTGTAACCGGTGCTGCTGCGACCTGGAAATATTTCTGGATCAGTTTGTTCTCCTGGATCTGCAGATCGGCATTACACGGATCGGTAAGCCGGACTTTGTTCTCTGCCTGTCTGGAATAAACTTCTCCAAACTCTTTTTCAAGCTCTGTTCTGTAAGAAGACTTCAGATAACTCTCATAGAACTTTTTCATTTCGACATCAATCTGTGGCTCGATCTCGAAAATATATTCCATCTCTTTTCGATAAAATTCATCATTGGTATCCTGGCTGTTGCGGATACTTGCCATGACGCGTGTCGTATTAAAGTGGCTGTTTGCATTCAGGATTGCGACAAATGCCTGATGCGCGCCTTCAAAATCTGCAGCCTCGTTAAAGTTCTTTGTTTCTTTCTGGATGGTCCGGATATACGCTTCCCCATCTGGACGTACATATTTCATCTCTGAAAATTTTTCCATCATCTTTTCCTTCTTTCCAATCTTTTTCCTCTGCCTGTCAGAATCATATTCTTTTCCCCAAAAGCAGCTCTATCCCGATTTTATCACAACTCATCCTGTGATTCCATCACCTTTTCGTACAATGTTACGAAAGAACAAAAATCTCTTCTGACACAGCCGGATTCTTCAATCCACATCTGCATCAAAAGAGATTCTTATCTTCAGACATACAAAAATCGGAGTGACAGGATTTGAACCTGCGACCTCTACGTCCCGAACGTAGCGCTCTACCAAACTGAGCCACACTCCGATAATAAATATATTGGATATTCCAAACGGAATATCCAACTTAAATCCTTATTCAATTAAAAACTACGGATAGAGGACTCGAACCTCTACTAACAGAGTCAGAGTCTGCTGTGCTGCCATTACACCAATCCGCATCAATCATCTGTTAATATCTGTCCATCGAAATGAACAAAACATTATAAATTTTCAGAAAACCAAATCGGAGTGACAGGATTTGAACCTGCGACCTCTACGTCCCGAACGTAGCGCTCTACCAAACTGAGCCACACTCCGATAACCGTACCGGACAACTAACTGTCCGGTTAAGTCCTTATTCAATTAAGG
>NZ_JAQDGZ010000006.1:0-77518 GCF_027663865.1 Coprococcus sp. AF99-45 | reverse complement strand
ACCTCTACTAACAGAGTCAGAGTCTGCTGTGCTGCCATTACACCAATCCGCATCATCTGTTTGTTCGCTCTGGTTCTCAACAGCGAACAAACTTATTATAGCAAATCTTTACGGAAATGCAAGCATTTTTTTACATTTTTTTAAAGAAAGTCATTTCAAGTACTTCTTCTTCTTTTTTCTGACATTTTTCTAGCAAAATTCTTTTATCATCTGATCATACTCCAGCCAGTCATAGCCCTGTCTCTTATACAGCTTCCAGGCTCTTTCATTCTCCTTTTCCACTTCCAGACGGAATCTTGTCACACCCTCTTCTTTGTGCTCTTCCATATATCTGAAATACTCACTTCCAAGTCCTTTGGAACGATACTCTTCTAATATATAGAGTTCTTCCAGCCAGTACACCATCCCGCCTGCTTCCTGCGAAAAGGTCTTGGCGATCAGTCCATAGCCTGCGATCTTGCCTTCCCATTCCAGGATAAACAGTTCCGCATAGGTATCACTTTTCAGACATTCTTCAAATGTTTTTTCCAGATAAGAATCCGGAACCGGATGATCCACTGCTGGCATCCGGTAAAAATCATGCGCCATTTTTATGTAGATTTCTTTGTCTTCTGCTTTTATTTTTCTGATCATTTTCCAGTTCTCCTTTTAATATCCTCACGAAAAGAGGTCACTCCCTGTTCGCTTAGAAAGTGATCCCTTTTCCCATTCTTATACTCTGCATAATATCATGCACTGCTTTTATTTTCAATACCTCCTGCCCGAAGGCTGGGTTTTCCGGAAATCTTATGAAAATCGTACAAATGGATTCTCATATCTGGCAATATTTCCCAGCTTCTCCTCAATCCTCAAAAGCTGATTATACTTCGCGATCCGTTCTGATCTGCACGGTGCTCCGGTTTTGATCTGTCCCGTGTTAAATGCCACCGCAAGGTCTGCAATAAACGGATCCTCTGTCTCTCCTGACCGGTGGGATACAATTGCCTGATAACCAGCCTTCTGCGCCATCTGGATCGCATCGATGGCTTCCGTCAGAGTCCCGATCTGATTCACCTTGATCAGAATTGCATTTGCGATCTCCTTTAAAATGCCGGCGTTCAGCCGTTTCACATTCGTCACAAACAGGTCATCCCCGACAAGCTGCATATCCAGTCCCAGTCTCGTCGTCAGAAGCTCCCAACCTTCCCAGTCTTCTTCATCAAGCGGATCTTCAATGGAAATAATTGGAAATTCTCCTGCAAGCTCCTCATAGTAATCAATCATCTCTTCCGTCGATCGCGCCACACGATGTCCGTGCATCTTCGCCTCTCCCGGAAATACATACTCTTTTCTCTCTTTATCATACAGCTCACTCGCCGCAGCATCCAGTGCGATCACGATCTGCTCTTTCGGTTTATAACCTGCCTTTTCAATCGCACGCATGATCATGTGTAGTGCTTCTTTCGCATCCGGCAGATTGGGTGCAAATCCACCTTCATCCCCGACTGCGGTCGGATAATCGTACTTTTCCAGAATCGCCCGAAGCATCTTATAGATCTCGGCACACATCTGAAGTCCTTCTTCAAAGCAGACTGCTCCGACCGGCATGATCATAAATTCCTGGAGATCAATGGAATTATCCGCATGCCGTCCCCCATTTAGGATATTCATCATCGGAACCGGCATCTGCTTTGCATTTACACCGCCAAGATACTGATACAACGGAATCTCCAGCGCATCTGCTGCTGCCCTTGCTGCTGCAAGAGACACTCCAAGCATTGCATTTGCTCCCAGATTGATCTTATTGTCTGTCCCGTCAAGCTCCAGAAGCATCCGGTCGAGCTTCGCCTGCTCCAGCACGTTCATTCCCAGAATTTCCCGGATGATCCGGTCATTCACATGCTCCACGGCGCGTCTGACACCAAGTCCCTGATAGCGGTGTTTCCCGTCTCTTAACTCAATTGCTTCATATTTTCCTGTCGATGCCCCGGAAGGAACCATCGCCCTTCCTGTAAAATGACTCCCTGCAAGTACCTCTACTTCTACAGTCGGGTTTCCGCGTGAGTCCAGAATTTCCCGCGCAATAATATCTGTAACCGGTATA
This sequence comes from Coprococcus sp. AF99-45, assembly GCF_027663865.1. Lineage (NCBI taxonomy): Bacteria > Bacillati > Bacillota > Clostridia > Lachnospirales > Lachnospiraceae > Coprococcus > Coprococcus sp. AF99-45. The sequence continues at coordinate 75,435 of NZ_JAQDGZ010000006.1, read as the reverse complement.
TATTGTTCCATAATCCATCCTCCTTTTTTGTCTTTTAGTATGTCCTTTCGGGCGCTGAATCATGCACGAAAATCCCCGTATTTTCGTATCATCGTATACATTACGAAAATGCTCTAAAACGGTTGACTTCATACATTTTCGGCGTTACAATACCAACGGAAATCGGGTGATATTTTTTCAGTATTTCATCCGTTTTCTAAAACTTTATGAATCAATCGGGGAATATAAAATGAGAGAAAAAATCGAAAATTTTATTGCAATGAGCGGAGCAACTCTGCTGATCGCAGTAGGAACTTATTTTTTTAAGTTTCCAAACAACTTCACATTTGGCGGAATCACAGGTCTTGCCGTACTGATTGCCAAAACCGGACTTATTTCTGCTGCCGACTTTTCATTCGTTGCCAACATGTCACTTCTGATTCTTGGCGCAGTGATCCTCGGTAAAAAATTCGTTGCAAAGACAGCCTACTGCAGTGTCCTGCTTTCTGTTGCGCTTTCTTTATTTGAACGAATCTTTCCAATGAACCAGCCATTTACCAATCAGCCTATGCTTGAGGTAATGTTTGCGATTGCACTCCCGGCACTCGGTTCTGCAATCCTCTTCAATATCGGATCTTCTAGTGGCGGTACAGATATTATTGCCATGATCCTGAAGAAATTTACAAGTGTTGACATCGGACGTGCACTGGTTTGCTCCGACATTGCGATCACCGTTGCAGGTTTCTTTATCTTCGACGTAAAAACAGGACTTTATTCCTGTTTCGGACTGATCATCCGTTCCTTCCTTGTAGACAGCTTTATTGAAAGTCTGAACCTTTCCAAATATTTCAACGTTGTCTGCAGTAATCCGGAACCGATCTGCGATTATATCGTCCACTCACTCGGTCGAGGCGCCACAATCTGTGAAGCACACGGAGCCTTTACCGGTGAACAGAGATACATTATTTTTACAGCGCTGAACCGTCAGCAGGCAATCAAACTCCGTAACTTTATCAAGGCAAATGATCCTTCTTCCTTTATTCTGATTTCCAACACCAGCGAGATTATCGGAAAAGGATTCCATAGCATTTAAAAGATTGTTATTTTTAAGACATTTTCCGTACTCTGTATGCTATGCACCTTACCCCAGATATGCTATAATAATATAAGCAACCAGAATAAAGAGGAGTAATCATATGGAGACACAACTTAAACTGATTCCGGCTTCTGAGCATCCGACTGCACTGGAATCACAGTGGCTAAATGCGATTAGTCCGGCTGATTTTATCAATAATAATAAGAACTTTGATGTTCTGATGATGAAGTATCGCTGTGCGATCCGCGAGATCCAGACAAAGCTTGAAGTCCTGGATGATGAGTTTTCTGCAGTAAACAAACGCAATCCAATCTCATCTATCAAATCCCGTGTAAAAAGTCCTGCCAGCATCTATGAAAAGCTGCGCAGACGTGATCTGCCATTTACAGAGGATAGTATCGTCAAGAATTTGGACGATGTCGCCGGAATCCGGGTGATCTGCCCGTTTATCAGTGACATTTATACAATTGCCAACCTGCTCACTTCACAGGATGACATTACTGTTCTTAAGATCAAAGACTACATAAAAGCACCAAAGTCAAACGGTTATCGAAGCTATCATATGATCGTTGAGATTCCGGTTTTCTTTACAGAGGGAAAATTTCCAATGCGCGCCGAAATCCAGATCCGCACGATCGGAATGGATTTCTGGGCAAGTGTAGATCATCAGCTTCGTTACAAAAAAACAATCGGTGCTGACAAAGATATCGAGGCTATCGAAGCCGAACTTTTGAAATGTGCACAAACTGTAAGCGAGACTGACTGCCACATGGAAGAGATCAAAGACATGATCGGCGACTTTGAAAAAATCTAACCGGAGAAAATTAAATATTTAAAAAGAGGAAGGTGTTCCATTCATCCGGAACCCTTCCTCTTTTATTTGCACCTGCTTTATCCTCTCTTTGTAAAAAGGATATCGTGATTGATCTGCGTGTAGAATGCTTTCTGCATATCCTGTTCTTCTCTTCCCATCAGCCACATCAGCTTTGTGATCACTGCTTCCAGCGTCATATCATAGGCTTCGATCATATTGAAATCCTGCTTCACTTTTTTCCCGACTTCATAGACCGTCATATTACTTCCCTCATTGGCAACCTGTGTTGTCATCACGACAAATTTACCCTTACCTGACCATTTTTCCATCTCCTGATAGAATTCCTGAACAAGCGTCTGCGGAATACCACCTACGCCAAAGCTTTCAATTACCAGACAGTCATAGTGTTCAAACAGATAGGACAGAATATCCGGCTTCATTCCCGGGATCAGCTTTAATACATATACACTGTCTTTCATATCATAATAAAACTTAACTGCATGGCGGCACGGGATCTCCGGAATATACCGGACCAGGATACCATCCTGAATAACTGCAAGATACGGAAAATTGATACTCGAAAATGCATTGTAACTCTTTGCATGCTCTTTCTTTGCACGTGTTCCGACAATTACCTTTCCGTCAAATACAAGGTTGACCCCCTGGGAATCATCATCCGCCGCATAAATAAAGCTGTCCAGCAGATTTGTCTTCGCATCTGTCACATCCATATTGATTGGCTTCTGCGCTCCTGTAACAACAATCGGCTTGGCTGAATTCTGTATCATATAAGAAAGTGCCGCCGCTGTATATGCAAGCGTATCCGTGCCGTGGCAGATTACAAACCCATCATAATATGCATAATTGTCTTCCACTGCTTTTACCATCATTTTCCAGTGTTCCGGTGTTACATTCGTGCTGTCAAGATTACACACCTGCTTTGTCTGAACCTCACATACATTTTTTACAGCCGGAATATAAGATAAAATATCCTCCGGTGTCAGTCCCGGTGCCAGTCCATCCTTTGTCTGACGGGATGCGATCGTCCCACCTGTACCTAACATCAAAATCTTCTTCATCTTTGATTTTCCTCTCTTCTACCTCATTATTATCCAAAATTTTTGTCAATCAGACTACAGTATTCTGCAAATGCTTCCGTCTCTGCAAATGCTTCCCGTAATGCTTCTCTGACGCCTTTATAATACCATCCGATCGTTGCTTTGTCTTTCATTCGGAATCTGTTCCACAATTTCTCTCCACATACAGGATAATCCCGATCAATATCCCGCATATTCGACAGCTTGTCCGCAAGTCCGATCATCTGAACCTCAATTGGTGCTGTCTTAAGCCTTTCTATGGTTGCACTTTTTCTTTCCATCCAGGTCTTGGATTTATCTTCGCTTTCCTGTGATACGATTCCCGCAACTCTTGCTGAAAACATCTCTTTTAACACATTTGCATCCACACCCTCACAGTCCTCGATCGTATCATGCAGGATTGCTGCACTGATGATCTCCTCATCCTGTGTCATCGTGGATACTATCTTTCCTACTTCCATCGGATGTACAATATACGGTCTGTCGGTCCCCTTCCGATACTGACCTTCATGTACCTTGGTGGCAAAATCAATGGCTTTCTGTACCATGTTTTTCCTCCTCGCATCTGTATGACATTTTTTCAATATTTATCATAACACCAGCGTCTTTAAATCACAAGAAAATCAGTGTATAATATTGTCTGATTATGTAGAAAAAAATAACTGTAAAGTAATTCTTATAAATAGCAAAAGGAGTTTTTATAAATGAACAGAAAACAGATTCTTGTCACCGGCGCTTCCCGTGGAATCGGAAAAGCCTGCGCTATCCACTTTGCAAAAGAGGGATGGCATGTATTTTTAAACTGCAGCAAATCCATCAGTGAATTGCAGGCTACTGCTGATTTTATCACAAAGGAAACCTCCGGTTCCTGCGAAATCCTCCCAGGAGATGTAGGTGTTCCATCCGAAGTCGGACGTATCTTTGACCAGATTGAAATGTCCGGCTCCGGTCTTGACGTACTCATCAACAATGCCGGAATCGCATGGATGGGACTTCTGACGGATATGAGCATTGAAGAATGGAACCGAATGATTTCCACTAATCTTTCTTCCGCATTTTACTGCTGCCGCGCAGCACTTCCTTACATGATCCATCAGAAAGCGGGACGTATCATCAATATTTCTTCGATGTGGGGAACTGTCGGTGCTTCCTGTGAAGTCGCTTATTCTGCCACCAAATCCGGTCTGAACGGTCTTACCCGCGCACTTGCAAAGGAACTTGCGCCAAGCAATATCCAGGTCAATGCGATCGCCTGTGGTGTCATCGATACCGTAATGAACGATCTTCTGGATGCGGAAGAAAAAGCTGCCCTCGCAGAAGAAATCCCTGCCGGACGTTTCGGGACACCAGAAGAAGTCGCGCTTCTCGCATGGCAGCTTGCAAATGCCCCTGCCTATCTTACTGGGCAGATACTGGGTATGGACGGAGGATATATCTAACTCCTACTCCCAGATCTTGTCCCACTTCGCGTAAAGTGTAATACTGGATGCCGGGTATCTTTCGGATTCCCGGTTTTCCAGAAGCTTTGTCTGCTCCGTATATTTCTCATTCAGCTCATCTTCAAGTGTCCCATACTGCTCCTGTTTTGCAAGCTCTGCCAGTTCTTTTTCCTGCACAACTCCAGCATCAGTCCACGCATACCATCCTTCAAATCGATATCCGTCTTTCACTGCCGTTGGCATACATCCTTCACTTAACCGAAGGCTCTGCCCATACACAGTATAATCTGCCGCAAATTTTCTTTTGTTCTTTCCTTTATTCTGCCCGGCTTCAAGCTCTTCACCATTTCCCCTTGTCGCAAACAGCCTTCTTCCGCCTGCTGTTGCCGTACCGTAATTCTCGATCTCACCACCTGCAGCGTCATAATAAATAACCGTATAAGGTGCCCAGACATATGCCGTACCAAACTTTTCTGTCTCTGGCCCTGTCCCATTTCTGTCAAACCGGAATCCGTAATGGTATTCTTTTCCTTCATAAAAATAAGTGAAAAATCCTGGTATTCCTGCCGGGATCCCAACCTCCTGATTTACCGACTTGTGAAAATCAAACCGGATCAGCTCTGCTCCATCCGGTGTCTCCCCATCATCTGCGTAAACCGATATTCCTGCACTATTGCACGCCCAGACAATCACTCCACCAAACATCACCAGCAGCAAATACCGAACTATCATCGTCCAGATACTTCCAATCCGTTCCATACATGTCCCTCCTCATCCCAAAAGCTAAATTACCCATGTATATTTATATGCAGGCAGAATTTTATATATTCCCTCAAACAGAATCATCCACTATCCCTGAACGAAAAATTTCAAAAAAATAAACTGATCAGATTCCATCGCACAAAAGTGAATCTGATCAGTTTATTTTTTTACAATTTGATGTCGCAGCTTATCGATCTCACCCCTACTTAAAATCCAGTTCCACCGGACAATGGTCAGACCCAAATACATTTGTCAGAATCTTCGCATCTTCCAATCTGCTTTCCAGTGCTTTTGATGTACAGAAGTAATCGATACGCCAACCTGCATTTTTTTCTCTTGCCTTAAACCGGTAGGACCACCAGGAGTAAATTCCTTCTTTATCCGGATAGAAATAGCGGTAAGTATCAATGAATCCCGCATCCAGAAGTGCTGAGAATTTTGCTCGCTCTTCATCTGTAAATCCGGCATTCTTCCGGTTGGTCTTTGGATTCTTCAGATCAATTTCTTTGTGTGCCACATTCAAATCTCCACAGAAGATCACCGGTTTTGTCTCTTCCAGCTTCTTAAGATAAGCAAGAAACGCATCTTCCCAGGTCATACGGTAGTCAAGTCTTGCCAGTTCGCTCTGGGAGTTCGGTGTATACACGGTAATAAAATAAAAATCCTCAAATTCCAGTGTAATCACGCGTCCTTCCTGATCATGTTCTTCTATCCCAAGTCCGTAAGTAACCGATAACGGCTCTTTCTTTGTAAAAATTGCAGTCCCTGAGTATCCTTTTTTCACAGCCGAGTTCCAGTACTGGTGATATCCCGGCAGATCAAGTACAAGCTGCCCTTCCTGCATCTTTGTCTCCTGCAGACAGAAAATATCCGCATCTGCCTCTTTAAAAAAATCCACAAATCCTTTCTGCACACATGCACGGATTCCATTTACATTCCATGAAATAAACTTCATCTCTTCTCTTTCCTCCATTTCTTTGGTTTTTATTTTTCGCTGATCTTCTGTACCGCTTTTTTAAGCTCCGCTTCTGTATAAAAAACACGGCCTAAAAACAGTCCCTTCGCCGGTGCCGGAAAACCAGATTTCTTCCGGTCTTTCGCTTTCAGAATCTCCGGTATCTCTTCCGCTTTTATTTTCCCGACTCCCACATCCAGAAGTGTTCCGGTAAGTATCCGGACCATATGATATAAAAATCCATCTCCGATCCACGATAACGTAAGTGTATCCTTTTCATACACGATCCCGACCGCATAAATCGTCCGTACCGTATCTTTATCCTCTTTCAAATCCGTAAAGGCGGAAAAATCGTGGGTTCCCATCAGATACTCTGCTGCTTTTTCCATCGCAGCGATATCGACCGGATGTGGAAAATGAAACCGGTATTTCCGATGAAATACTTCCATCTTGTCACGCAGATCGATCTGATACTCATAGCATTTCCCGACCGCACTCTTTCTTGCATGAAAATCCCGTTTTTCTCTGCTGATATCCAGCACTCTGATATCTTCCGGGAGAAGTGCATTTAACTGCTTCTTAAAACTGTCCATATCAATTTCTTGTTCCAGATACAGACTGCACTCCTGCCCTAACGCATGTACACCACTATCCGTTCTTCCTGAACCACTGACCACCGTCTTTTTCCCTGCAATTTCTGAAATCCGCCGTTCCAGAATTCCCTGTACAGTAAGTTCCGTATTCTCCTGTCTCTGCCATCCACAATACGCCGTTCCATCATAGGCAACTGTTATCCGGTAAGTATTCATCCTTTTATAAAAGGGGCGAAAACTTTATAAGTCCTCGTCCCTATCACCTTTCTGTTATCTGTTTTTCCGGTAAATGATCAGGAGTCCTTTCAGGAGCAGATCGTCATCCAGTATGACCTCTCTCTTGCAGTACGGAACAATCTTCTTGGAAAGTCCACCTGTTGCGATTGCAGTCATCGGCTGTCCAATCGCTTCCTCAATCCGGTCAATAATTCCATCGATCGCCGCTGCACTTGAATAGAGAACACCACTCTTCATACATTCGATCGTATTCTTTCCGACAATCCGCTTCGGTGCTTCCAGACCGATTCCCTGAAGCTGTGATGCATTTTCCGTCAGGGCGTTCAGTGAAATATTCACTCCCGGATAGATCATGCCTCCGATATAATTTTTCTTTTCATCGATCACACTGACTGTTGTCGCCGTTCCCAGATCGAAAATCATCATCGGTGCTTTGTATTCTGCAATTCCGGCAACTGCATTTGCCACCAGATCACTTCCGAGCTGTGCCGGATTATCCATCAGGATATTGAGTCCGTTCTTCACGCCAGGTCCGATGACCAGTGTCTCTTTTTTCAGAATCTTTTCTGCCGCCTCTTTTACGACATATGTAATCTGCGGAACTACCGAGCTGATGATCGCTCCTTCCAGCTTCTCCGGTTTGATTCCGTGAATATCCAGAACCATCTTAATATCAATCGCATATTCCAGTTCCATCTTTGTCTTGATCGTGGAAAGTCTTTCGATAAAATAGGTTTTGTTGTCATCCACACATCCAAGTACAATATTTGTATTTCCTATATCAATCGCAAGTATCATTTTTTACACTCCTAATCTTTCTTGTACCCCTTTTTTCATCAGTGTTTTCCCAAGTACCAGCGTGATCACCGCCGCTACGATCGCCTCCGGAATCCCATTGATTCCGATAATGCTCAGAATAAATCCATATACCGCCTTTACGGTAATACCATTGGCTGCCGCATAATCATTTCTGAAAAATACAAAAATAAGATTCATGACAAGAAGCGTATTGGTCAGTGCTCCGGAAAGTCCTGCCACAATCAGTCCAACAGAAGATACTCCATTGTTCTTTGAAAGCTTCTTAACCAGACGGTAAACATAAAACGGTACTACACCGATCAAAATACGTGGCACAAAACAGATGATCAGACTTCCGATCCCTCCACTGTATTCACCCAAACTGTAAAATGGGGTAAATACGAATGATGTCAATGTCGGATTTATCGTATTATTGATAAAACTTGTAAGGCCAAACACGCCTCCAAGCGCTGCGCCCTTCTTCGGTCCGAGCATCAGAGAGCCCATGATCACCGGGATATGGATGATCGTCGCCCTTGTAAATCCCAATGGGATATATCCGATAAACGGAGTGAATGCCAGCACTACAATAAGTGCTGCAAAGATTGCCATCTGTACGAGTCCCTTTGTTTTGGACATGGATGTAGTACGTTCATTGCCTTGATTCATTTTTCTTTTCCTCCTGTTACTATTCTCTTTACGAGATACAATACATTTTGGCTTTTTATTTATTCATGCACTCCAGAATCTTGTCCAGAATACAAGCTGCTGTCTCTTCCTTGCTGATCAGTGGAAGTGCAGTCTCATCTTCCTTCGTGATCAGTGTCATCTGATTTGTATCACCCTGAAATCCTGCTCCGGCAACTTTAAGATTATTTGCCGCGATCATATCCAGCTTCTTCTTTTCAAGCTTCTTTCTGGAATTTTCAACCATATTCTCGGTTTCCATTGAAAATCCGCACAGAAACTGTCCGTCTTTTCTGTGTTCTCCGAGATATTTCAGAATATCGTCCGTCTTTTCCAGCTCCAGACTCATCTCGCTGTCTGATTTTTTCACCTTTTCATCCGCAATATGCTTTGGCCGGTAATCTGCAACCGCTGCTGCCTTACACACAATGTCTGCATCTGCCGCTTCTTCCTTTACCGCCTCGAACATTTCCTTTGCGGTCGTGACCGGAACGATCTTCACAAACATCGGCTTTTTGATCTCTGTCGGTCCGGTGACAAGCGTAACATCCGCTCCTCTTGCCGCAGCAACGCGTGCAAGAGCATATCCCATCTTACCGGATGAGTGATTCGTAATGTAGCGCACCGGGTCGATTGCTTCTCTTGTCGGTCCTGCTGTGACAAGAATTTTCTTTCCGGTCAGATCTTTCTCATAAGCAGTATCCCGGTAAATATATTCATACAAAGTCTCCGCTTCCGGCATTTTCCCGGCTCCGTTATCTCCGCATGCCAGATGTCCGCTTGCCGGCTGGATCACTTCATATCCATAATGCTCCAGAAGTTTTAAATTATCCTGTACGACCGGATTCTCATACATTCTTGTGTTCATCGCCGGTGCGAGGATCTTCTTACATTCGGCACATGCCATCACAGTCGTAGTCAGCATATCATCTGCAATCCCGTGTGCCAGTTTGCCGATCACATTCGCTGTAGCCGGTGCGATCATCACAATATCTGCCCATTTTGCCAGTGTCACATGTTCCACACTGTACTCAAAATTGCGGTCAAATGTATCGATCAGGCACTTATGCTGTGTCAGCGTCTCAAATACCAGCGGATTGATAAAATTCGTTGCATTCTGTGTCATCACAACTTTCACATCGTATCCTGTCTTTACCAGCATACTTGCCAGTGTTGCAATCTTGTACGCCGCAATACCGCCGGTCACGCAGAGCAATACTGTCTTTTTCCGTTCCATTTGTCTTTCCCCTTTTATTCTAATATTTTCTTCAGTTCATCCATGAAGGTATTCACGTCTTTAAATTCCCTGTATACCGATGCAAAACGTACATAAGCAACCGGATCCAGCTTTTTCAGGCTTTCCATAACAATCTCACCGATCTGGCTGCTCGGAATTTCTTTCTCTTCCCGGCTGAAAATCGCTGTCTCGATCGAGTCGATCGTTGCCTGAATATCTGCTGCCGATACCGGACGTTTATAGCACGCCCGGAGTACTCCGCCTTCCAGCTTAGTACGGTCATACTGCTCCCGGTTGTTGTCCTTCTTGATCACGATCAGCGGTATGGTCTCCACCTTCTCATAGGTTGTAAAACGCTTGTTGCACGCATCACAGGATCTTCTCCTTCTGATCGTCGTTCCGTCATCTGCCGGTCTTGAGTCGATGACTCTTGTATCAATGTTACCACAATATGGGCACCTCATCTTTTTTCCTCCTGCCTGGTTCTTGATTGATTCTACTGCCGAATCACGCACATTTTTAATGTCTATAGTATAAATCCTGTATACAAGGTTGTCAACAAATTCACACTTTATCAAAAGGCTATATAAGCCGGCTCTCCACCAGCTTCCATGCCTGTACGATCAGCGCCGCATGGTCACAGGCAATCTGCTCCGATTCTTTTACCTTATAATAAGTCTCTCTTACCAGTCCACTTCTTTCCTTTTTTTCAACGATCGCCGAAATTGTAAGCTCTGCTTCTTTATTTTCCAATGCCAGTCGATAAATGGTTCTCTTCCAATCTCCATCCTCCTTCACCGATTCTGTCTGACAATGAAGCTGCATCCACTTTGCATCCGCCGCATCGTCACCAGCCTGCACCTTTACCTGTCCTTCATCCACAACCGAAAGATACGCTGACGTGATAATCCGTGCCCTTGGATCACGGCCCACATTCCCATAGACTGCAAACTGCTCCATCGGAAGATCCGCCACGCCGGTCTCCTCGGTCAGTTCTCTTCTTGCCGTATCTTCCAGATTCTCATGAAGTTCAATAAACCCACCCGGCAGCGCCCACCAGCCAATGCTCGGATGATTCCGCCTTTTAACCATCAGAACTTTCCATTCTCCGTCCACTACCTTTCTTTTGCAGGAGAATATAACTGCATCGGTTGTCACACAAGGGTTCTTATATTTATAAGGATCATACTCTTCCAGAAATTCTTCCAGCGTCTGTCCCTTTTCATTTTCGTTTCCGTTTCCCCGGAATGGCTCGATTTCTTTAAAAAATGCTGTCATTTTTCTTCTCTCCTTTGTCTTTTTACTTGTTCTCATTTATTTCACTGAGCAGTCTGTACTCTTCTTCCTCTTTTACTATTCTTATTTACACGGCTTCAGACATTTGTCCTCTTTAATTTCCACAAGAATAATATCCTCTCCAATCCTGCGAATACACTCAAACGGAATAATATACTCCGCATCATACCCAAGAAATCCACAGATTCTTCCCGGTCCCGGTACGATCAACGCTTCCACACACCCTGAACAGATATTGATCTGCAGATCTGCAACAAACCCGAGCCGCTTGCAGTCACATATGTTGATGACCTCACGCTCTTTTAATCCGCAAAATCGAATCCGTTCCTCTTTCATACTGCACCATCCATCGGACTTCTTATTATATTATATGAACATCTCCCCTTGTTGTCAGCATGTTTTCTAAAAATCCCCGTCCTTGTGCCATTTAGCTTCTGCCCACCAATAATTCCTTTTTATACTGTGCATTTTTGCCAACTAATGATTGCAATTTCCATAAAAAAATACTATAATTTTTATATATTTTTTATCGCTGTTGTCTGCGTTATATGTTTTTCATACGCAGACAATTCAAATTCTGAGAAACAGAGGGATGTAATATGAAGAAAAAAGTTGTTGTTGCATTAGGACACCGCGCACTCGGAACCACACTTCCAGAGCAGAAGGTTGCCGTTAAAAAAACTGCAGTTTCCATTGCAGATCTTGTTGAAGAAGGATACCAGGTAGTAATCACACACAGTAATGGACCTCAGGTTGGTATGATCCATACTGCTATGAACGAATTCAGCACCAATCATCCAGATTATACCGCTTCTCCGATGTCAGTCTGCTCTGCTATGTCGCAGGGTTACATCGGATACGACCTGCAGAATGCGATTCGCGAAGAACTGATCGGACGCGGCATCTATCGCAGCGTATGCACCGTTATCACACAGGTAACTGTTGATCCATATGACGAAGCATTCTATACACCAACCAAGATTGTCGGACGTATCATGAACGCAGAAGACGCTGCCGCTGAACGTAAAAAAGGCAATTATGTAGTAGAAGTTCCTGGTCAGGGCTTCCGCCGTGTCGTTGCTTCTCCAAACCCGGTTGATATCGTAGAAGTTGATGCCATCCGCACCCTTACCGATGCAGGACATATTGTAATCGCCTGCGGTGGTGGCGGAATCCCGGTACTCCAGCAGAACAATCATCTTAAAGGTGCCAGCGGAGTCATCGAAAAAGATCTTACTGCCGGCAAGCTTGCTGAACAGATTGATGCTGATGAACTCATCATCCTGACCAGTGTGGAAAAGGTATGCTTAAACCACGGAAAAGAAGATGAAGAAGAACTCGATACTATCTCCGTAGAACAGGCTAAACAGTACATGGATGAAGGACACTTTGGAATCTACAACATGCTTCCAAAATTCCAGGCATCCGTAGGATTCATAGAAAAGAAAGAGGGAAGAAGTGCTCTGATTACTTCTTTTGATACTCTGAAAGATGCTCTGAAGGGTAAAACCGGAACTGTTATTGAATAACTGTACAAAAGGGACAACATAAAGGACTCCGTTTTCTGTGGGTAGAAATGGTGAAGAGTCCGTAGAGAAAAAATGCACCAGTAATTTGGATACCGGGCTGATTCGCGGAATAATCCTGATGATTATTCCACTCAGCAGCCCTCTGGATTTCGTGCTTGTAGCACGAAACCAGATCCGAATTACTGGTGCATTTTTTCTAACGGACTCTAGCACCGTTTCTAATCACAGAAAACGGAGCTCTTTATGTCTGTGCGCTGGCAAACTTTTAATTTTAAGAAGCTCCTCACCAAGTATCCTATTATTCCTACCGCCTGTCATCTCCTCCACTCGCCCCATACCGGGGGCAGCCTCCAGGCGTCCCCCCGTGGAATACAGCAAGGCAGGGACAAGTAGATTCTGTTTTTTTATGTTAGAAAGCGGCGATTAGAGTTTGTTGTAAAAAGGCAGCCGATAATTTGGATCTGGTTTCGTGTTTCATACACGAAATCCAGAGGACTGCTGAGCCGAATAATCATCAAGATTATTCAGCGAATCAGTCCGGTATCCAAAATTACCGGCTACCTTTTTACCTACGGACTCTTCGCCGCTTTCTCCTCATAAAAAAACAGAATCTACTTGTTCCGGCCTGTATGTCATCCACCAAACGCTTACCCCTGAACCTGTAACAGCTTCGCTTTCAGTTCAGCTTCGATGCGCTGCATTTCCACCTCTGCCTGCTGACGTTTCTGGCGGCCTTCCTGTTGAATCTGCATAACTTCATCGAAGGTTGCAATCAGCGATTCATTGGTTGCTTTTAAGGTTTCAATATCTACGATTCCACGCTCGGATTCTTTGGCAGTCTCTACAGTAGCAATCTTCAGCTTTTCTGCGTTCTTGCGCAGGAGTTCATTGGTCATATCGTTGACCTCTCTCTGGGCTGCGGCTGCCTGTGCGGAATGTTCTACACCAAGGGCGAGTACCATCTGGCTTTTCCAGAGTGGGATCGTATTGACGAGTGTAGACTGGATTTTTTCTGCCATCATTGTGTCGTTTCCCTGTACCAGACGGATCTGTGGTGCGGTCTGCATGGCGATTGTCTTGGTCAGTTCCAGATCATGCAGCTTTTTCTCAAAACGTTCACATCTGGAATCCAGATCTTTTGCTGCCTGTGCATCCTCGGCAAGTCCACTTGCCATCGCTTTATTCTTCAGTTCCTGTAGCTCGCCGTTTCTTGTCTCGGCAAGCTTCTGCTTTCCGGCAAGCACATACATGGCCAATTCTTTATAATATGTCAGGTTCACTTCATACATCTTGTCCAGAAGCGCAATGTCTTTCATAAGCTGCACTTCGTGAGATTCCAGTGCTTTGACAATATTGTTTACATTGGTTTCTGCTTTTGCATATTTGGCTTTCATTGCCTGGATCTTGTTTCCGCCTTTTTTGAAGATTCCGAGGAATCCTTTTTCCTCTTCCTCATCAAATCCTTTCAGTTCTGTCACCACATCACTTAACAGTGTGCCAACCTCTCCAAGATCTTTTGTTTTTACATTTTCCAGTGCTTTTTCTGAAAAATCTGCGATCTTCTTCTGGGTTCCGGCTCCGTACTGAAGAATCATGTTCGAATTGGCGAGATCAATTTTTTCTGCAAATGCACTGACCATATTCTTTTCTTCCGGTGTCAGGACAATCTCCGGTGTTTCCGGTTCTGCCTCCTGATAAATCTGCGGAGTCTCTTTTTTTTCTTCCTGGAACGGATCCAGCGTCAGCTCCGGTGTCACATTAAATTCTTCAAAATCGTTCATACTCTTCTTCCTCCTGCGACTTTATTTTTTCATTCCGTCCTCTTTCAGCCCTTCCTGTGCAAGCATGGTATTCAATACGGAAATATCCGATGAGACATCCCACATGGTATCCTGAAACAGGTCATCCAAAAGCTTCTCAAACGCCGTATTTAAAGTATCGAGCGTTGCCTCAATCTCACGTTTTGCAGTCTGGATATTTTCTCCATCAACCGGCTGTCTGTCAAGCTGTTCATATGCTTCCAGAAGCTTGATCGTCGTCGGAAGATAATATTCCATCAGCTTACGGATATCCGAAACTGACTGTGGATTTTCTTCCACCCGGTCGAAGATCCGGTCTACCAGCATCTCCATCCGGCTGATTTTTGCGGAAATCTCTTCTCCCGGAATGGCTTCATTACACTCGTGGATCTTTCTGATAAAAGCATCCCCCTGGTCAATGATCTTCTGCACCTCCGGTGCCAGCTTTTCATTCTTTGCTTCTTTTTCTTTTGTATTTTCCTGTGTCTTCTCTTCTTTCTTTACCGGCTCTTCCGCTTTCGACTGCTGTCTGCGGGTTTCGATCTGTAAATATTCTTCATAAGCACGGTTTGACAAGATCAGGCATTTCTTCTCACCATCCATGTGCCCCTGACGGAACCAGCCTTTAGAAATCATTCTTTCCAGATCCTTTGTCACAAATTTTATGGATTTTCCGGAATTGCTTCCGATCTCCGAAATATTGCAATACTCTCTGCCTGCAATCCTGCGGCTGTAGTTCTTGAATCTTCCAACCTGTTTCAGAAGCTTAATGCCCCATCCTGTGATCATGCCACTTGCTGCCGTAAACAGTCCAAATACCGCTCGCATGATCCATAAAGCCCCCGGACTTTCCGGCAAAGAAGCAATACAAGATGCAAGGAACAGAATCAGAAATATAAGTGCTATGCTTCCGCCTACTGCGATCATGACAATTCCGCCTGCCTTTGTTCCCGTCGTCGATCCATACAAGACAGGTGACTGCTGTGCATTGCTGTATCCATACCGGCTGCTGCCCTGTGATTCCGACTTATAGTCCTGCATATCCGGATTCCATGCTCTTCCATTTCCATCCGTTCCGCTCCACCTGTAAGTTCCAAACGGAGGTACACCTCCTCCAGGCGTTCTTCCCCATCTGTCAGTCCCGCCCATCTGTCCATATCTTCCACGCGGTCCTCCCGGACCTCTTCCCATATTTCTCGTTGCCTGATCAAACGCATTTCCAAAAGAACGCATGCCCTGTTCCGCGCCATTTACCGCACCGTTCACTGCCCGGTTGATCGTATCTGTGATCGTCTGGTTCAGCTTCCGGTAATCCTGCGAGTCTACAGCATCCTGCACGGTTCGTCTGATCTCTTCTCCAAATCTTTCCCAATCCTGCATTTTCAGCTTCTCCTTTATTTTGAAAACTTGATTCTGTCGTCAATTCCGTGCGAAAGAACATAATCAAAAACGGTCTTTGGCACCAGATCATCCCACTTTTCATCTGCCAGGATCCTCTGCCGGATCTGGGAACCTGATACCCCTTTTTCCTCTTTGGTCCTTCTCCAGAGG
Source organism: Coprococcus sp. AF99-45 (assembly GCF_027663865.1). NCBI lineage: Bacteria > Bacillati > Bacillota > Clostridia > Lachnospirales > Lachnospiraceae > Coprococcus > Coprococcus sp. AF99-45. The sequence continues at coordinate 59,566 of NZ_JAQDGZ010000006.1, read as the reverse complement.
ACTTCCACCGGAATTCCAAGCTTCTCAAAACGCTTCTCATTGTTCGCAGTCCATTCATCACAGATACTCATAAAGCAGACCGCACCCTCCGGCAGATACTGCCCCAGATATTCCACTCTGTCAATCGGAAATGGGATGATCTCAAACTCTTCTCTCGGCACTCCGAAACTGAGCAACGTATCACGAAGCATCTCATAACGCTCAATATAAGTCAGAGGATTAGCGCTCCGTCTTACCCGGTAATTATCTTCCTCACCCCCTGATACGTGCAGATCATCCGACATAGTGATTCCTATATAAAGCCTTTTGCAGCGCATCTTTGCCGCCAGAATATATTCCACATGTTTGAGATGCAGAATCTGAAATCTTCCATATACCAGCCCTTTTTCTATCATTTATACGTCCCTTGCTTTCTGTAATTTTATCTTTTCAATGATGTTGAGGCCAAAAGGTATTTTGACCCCTTTGATACCAGATTGCTACGTGCTTTGCACTCTCGCAATCCTTTTCAATTAGTCTATCTGTATTCTACTACAGAACGGTCGTTCTTAGCAAGAAATACCTCTGTATACGACAAAAAGATGACTTTCGTCACCTTTTTGTCTTTTTCTTCTATTCAACGATTTTATAATATTCTTTTGCTGTTATCACAAATATGATCACATAAAAGACTGCAAAAATTCCCACTGTACCGGCAGTGCATCCGAAGAACAGCTTTGTATTTTTCAGATAAAATATGGCTAAAAGCTTTGTGATCACCGGAAATGCAACTGCAATATGGATGATTGCCATCGCAAGCGGCAGGAAGAATACCATCAAGATCTGGCTGCGGATCGAGCTTTTGACCTCGCGTTTGCTCATTCCTATCTTCTGCATGATCTGATAACGTTCTCTGTCATCAAAGCCTTCAGAAATCTGTTTGTAATAAATGATCAGCACCGTTGCCATCAGGAACAGGCTTCCAAGATACATCCCAATAAAAAACACACCGCCATACAGGCCAAAGAAAGTCTCTTTTTCAAGATATCTTCCCTGTACACCAGTATTTTCAAATTCACTTTCTGCCTGTGCTTTCAACTCTTTGACAGCTTTCAGCTTCTGCTCTTCTCTGCCCCTTAAATTGAATGACTCTATCCATTTTACCGGTTTGTCCTCTGTCTCGAGCTGGTATTTTTTCAGATAGTCTTCCATAAACTCTTTTTCATCGCTGACGATCATATAATATACATTTTCTGTATTAGAATCACTCTTCTTTCCAAAAGGTGCAGTATCCAGTTCCTTCTTAACCATCCATGTTTCCTCATCAATCCTGATCGTATCCTTTCCGTAATTTTCCCCATTTGTAAAAAGAATAGCTTCCTTATCCCCAAGCTCCATCCTTTCGCCGGTCAGCTGATTATAATCTGCCAACCTAATCACATCAAAAAACACTAAATCAGATGACGAATTATCCTTTATCATAGCAGAAGTATATTCTTCTCCGTTTTTTATCTTAACAAGCTCTGCCATATGCCAGCTCTTCTCATCTGTGATCTCTACCTGATTATCCCGGCAGATCTTTTCCACCATGTCATGCAGCTTCTGATTTTCCACATCATCAGATACCGAATTTGTGATATATACTTCCTGCGGATACCTTGTTCTTAAGACATCCTCCTTTCCAATGTACAAAGATACGGTAGACGAAATGATCACCAGAACCATAGTACTGAGCACACAGATATTTGACAGCCCGACTGCATTCTGCTTCATCCGGTAAAGCATGCCGGATACGGATATAAAATGCTTTGTTTTATAATAGAAATTTTTGTTTTTCCGAAGCAGCTTTAAAAAAGCAATACTTCCTGCTGTAAAAAGCGCATAGGTTCCGATAATGACACAGATTACTGCGACAAAGAAAAGTTGAAGCGCCTTAAGTGGTTCTTTTGTCGTAATCGCAATGTAATAACCGATTCCAAGAAAAATGATTCCAGCCATAGTCAGAAACCATTTGGTTTTCGGCTCGCGCTCGCCCTGACTTCCCGCATGCAGAAGATCGATTGGATTGGCAAGCCGGATCTGCAAAAGATTATAGATCAGAGTCAATGCAAAGATCAGCGTGAAAAAGAGAACGGTATTTCCGGCAATCTCCCATGACATCCGAAATGCCAGTTTATCGTCATAATGAATCATTCTTTTCAGAAGTGCATACATCAGCTTTGCAAGCGCAGTTCCGAAAAAGATTCCACCCAGAATACTGACCGCACCGGTTACAACCGTCTCGATCACCAGCATTTTCGCAAGCTGCGGTTTCCCCATTCCGAGAATGTGATACACTCCGATTTCTCTTTTCCTTCTTTTGATCAGAAAACTGTTGGTATAAAATAGAAAGATCAGTGCAAATATTTCAATTACATGAACACTCAGACTTAAAATAATCTGTAATGCTTCCTGGTTCATTGGCGAATTTGCCGCCAGATTTGCCATCATATAATACATCATCACCGTTAAAATGGCCGTCAATACATAGGGAATATATGACTTCCGGTTATTTTTCAGATTGGAAATGGCAAGCTTTGTGTAAATCGATCTATTCACGGTGCTCACCTCCTGTTGTGAGAACCGTCAAGGTATCGGTGATCTTCTGGTACATCTCGTCACTGGTCAGATTGCCACGGTAAAGCTGATGGAAAACTTCCCCATCCTTGATAAAGAGGACTCTCTTTGCCGTGCTCGCTGCTTTGACACTGTGCGTTACCATGACAATCGTCTGCCCGTTATCGTTGATCGCATTAAAGAGTCCCAGAAGTTCATCCGTCGATCTGGAATCCAGCGCACCGGTCGGTTCATCGGCAAGGATCAGCTGCGGTTGTGTGATTAGAGCACGTGCAACGGCTGCTCTCTGCTTCTGCCCACCGGATACTTCATATGGATATTTGTTCAGAAGCTTACTGATCCCCAGCTGCTCTGCGATCGGCGCGATCCGGCTCTCCATTTCCTTGTATTTCTTTCCAGACAGGACCAGCGGAAGGAAAATATTATCCTTCAGGGTCAGTGTATCCAAAAGGTTGAAATCCTGAAAGACGAATCCAAGATTCTGCCGCCGGAATGCTGCCATCTCTTTTTCCCGGATCTTGCCAAGATCATTCCCTTTTAAGTAGACCTTTCCACCGGTCGGCTTATCAAGTGCCGCCAGGATATTCAGAAGTGTAGTTTTGCCACTTCCGCTTTCTCCCATAATTGCTACATATTCGCCTGCTTCTACGGAAAAGCTGACGTTATGCAGCGCCTCTACCTGATTTCCTCCGAAACGGGTTGTGTATATCTTTTTTACGTTCTTTACGTCAAGTAATGCCATGGTTTTTATGACCTGCCCTTCTTTTTTATTTGATAAAGTCATTATAAAAAAGTAAGGGATTTCCTTCCATCGAAGTAAATGACAATTTGTGTGGGGTTTCTTACATTTTTGTAAGGATCGGGTTGGAAAAGACTCATTTGGTGAAAGAGACGCCGCCAGAAAAAATAAATATTCCAAATTCCTTTGTGCAAACCATTCCGATGAACCACTTAGGACGGGAATCATGTTCGGCAATGGCCTCCATGATTCCTGTGTTTCATCTCCATTGCACAAACATGGAATTTTCCATATTTATTTTTTCTGGCGGCTGTGTAGTTCAAATGAATGAGCATTTTCGATTGGTCGATCCCTGCCAAAAAGTAAATTACAGTTTGATTCCGTTGTTGAAGATTTTCTAAATCTTTCACCGATTGAATTTTTTACTCTATCCGCCGATGTTCACGGTCAAAATTTAAGTATACTTTTGTTCCTTTTTCTGGTTTTGATTCAATCCAGATAGTATGATGGAGACGATCTATGATTGACTTACAGAGATATAATCCTATTCCAGTGGACTTTTTATTTGCTCTTCCATTGTAACCGGTAAAGCCTTTTTCGAAGATTCTTGGGAGGTCCTCTTCGGCGATTCCGATTCCATCGTCAGCAATTACCAGAATTTTGTCTTCTGTGTAGATTGATATTTCTCCGCCTCTTGCGTATTTAACTGCATTGGAGAGAATTTGTTCGATGACGAAGGTCAGCCACTTTTCATCGGTCAGGATCTTCTGATCCTGGATTTCAAGGTGAAGTCTTGTTCTGGTCATGATGAACATCTGGGAATATTTGCGGACTGCCTGGCGGACGATTTCTTCCAGGCTGCAGATCCGGAAGGCGTAATCGGAGGTTGCGGAACCCATTCTGAGATAGGTGAGTACCATATCCACATATTGTTCAATCCGGAACACCTCCATTTTCATGCTTCGGGTAAGTTCCTGTGCTTTCGGGCTTTCCTGTACTTCTTCCAGTTCTTCCCCGCTCTGGATCAGGACACCGAGTGCTGCAATTGGAGTCTTGATCTGATGAACCCACATGCTGTAATAATCAGACAGCTCCTGTTTTTCAATCTGCACAGAGGATTCCAGCTCCTTTTTCTCTTCGTAAAGCTGCCGGATCAATTCCTGGTACATTTCGCTTTCCCGGCTTTCTGCCTCCGGAAATCCTCCTGCCTCTGTCCGGATTTTTCCCTGATTTTCTTCCAGTATTCTTTGTCTTTTTTCATAGCGTATGAAAACAAGTGTAAACCAGATCACATTCCATAAAATCACCAGAAGGAACGCATATCCTGCAATCTCCACCGGAATTTCATAGATCCAGAAGATGACTGCAAAGAGAATGCCCGAAACAAGAACCGCTATTCTCTCCGGTCTTTTTTCTTTCCAAAATGCCCTTAAAATCTCTGTCATACCAGCATGTACCCGATTCCTTTCTTTGTCCGGATCACATCATGCATTCCGGCTTCCTCCAGCTTTTTCCGAAGTCTCGCCACATTTACTGTAAGTGTATTATCATCGATGAATTCGTCACTTTCCCAGAGTCTGGTCATGATCGCATCTCTGGTCACAAATTTTCCTGCGCTCTCAAAAAACATCTGACAGATCTTGAACTCATTCTTGGTGAGTTCAATCTTCTGCCCGGCTATTGTAAGTGATGCATCTCCCAGATTCAGCAGCATTTCTCCATGCTCAATGATATTTGCCGTTCCCTGAAGTGCATATGCTCTTCTAAGCACCGCCTGCACCTTTGCTGTCACTACGTTCAGATCAAACGGCTTCTCGATAAACTCATCTCCGCCCATGTTCATTGCCATCACGATATTCATGTTGTCATTCATCGATGACAGAAAGATGATCGGCACATTGGACAGCTTCCGGATCTCCTGGCACCAGTAGAATCCGTTGTAAAACGGAAGCCCGATATCCAGGATTACAAGCTGTGGATCTGTCTTTTTAAATTCTTCCATTACATTTTTGAAATCACGTACACATACTGTCTTATAATTCCACTTTTTCAAATGCGATGCCAGCCGCTCTGCGATCGTGTTATCGTCTTCAACAATCAGTATTTTATACATTTATTCCTAACTCCTAAACTCTCTTCTGGAAGTTTCCGTACACCTTAACCCCTTCATCTACCGTAGTAAATGCTTCCGGATCCAGTAAATACACCATGTTCAGGATATCTTCTACTTCAAATTTATTCACGATCGTCACCAGAACATAATTGTGTTCACTCGTAAATGCACCTTCACCATTCCACTGCGTAACACCACGTCCGGTTTCTTTCATGATTGCCTCTGCGATTCCCTTCTTCTTCGTGAAAATCAGCATTCTCACATTGATGTTCTGAAAATGCATCCTGTCCAGAGTTACCGTGTAGAAGAACAGGTAGACGACCGAATAAATCACCGTTGAGATATCAAAAACTAAAAGATAAATGGCATACAGTATCAGATTGAAGATGGTTCCCAGTTTTCCAACGGACATTCCCGCATATTTTTTCGCCATCCAGATACCGATAACCTCGATTCCACCACCGCTTCCTTTTGCCGTCAGCATGATTCCGATTCCGGCTCCGGTTACAACACCACCGATAATGATTCCAATGACAGGATCAGCGATCACTGCTGTTGCCGGAGATGGTACGATTGAAGTAAATAAACTGATTCCTACCGTTCCAAGGATTGTATTTATAAAAAATGTCTTTCCGATTTTAAACCATGCAATAAATAAAATCGGAATGTTGAGCAGTAAATAAATGATACCATACAGGTTCAGACCTGCAATTTCCTTAATCCCGATCTGTCCTGCTCCATAACTTAACAGCTGTGCAAGACCGACTGCTCCCCCGCTGTATAAATTCATAGGGATAATAAATACATTCAGACCAACTGCGTAGATCAGACAGCCCACTATGATCCAGACAACCTGCATTCCCCTCTTCTGTGGCAAAAAATTGTTCATACTCTTTCTTTCCTCCTAGCTTCCATTTTGATACCAGATATTTCATAACTTTTCCATACAGTATATCATGCCGGCATCTGAATTTGTAGACTAAAGTACAAATCGGCTTATAATTTTCTGTTATATATTTTAATCATTTTTCAAATAACAAAAGATGCCGCTCTGTTATCTTTTCTGATAACTTTGCAGCATCTTCTTACCTCATAAAATTATTTCTTCAAATACTCAGAAAGAACTTTTACAATAAATTTATGGTCATCTTCATGATATAAATTAGAAACAGTATAACCATGTGTAAATGCTTCATCCTGTGCTCCCTTTGCCATTTCCGAAAAAGCATTATCAATATCCGGTATCACAAGTCCAAGTGTCCTTGTGCTTGCTTCTTTTAATCCCTTCGCCAATCCTTGATTTTTGTTTTGTCAATATTCTAATCAGCCTACACTTACTTTTACTCCGCCTTCACAGCCCAGCGCATCTTCGTAGATCTTGCACGCCCATTCTGTGCACACTCTTCTGCCGAAGGCCGGACTACATCTTTGGCATATTCGGAATAAACTCCCTCGCGATATCCTGCTTTTAAAGCTTTCTTCACAAGTTTGTCTTCTCCTGAATGGAACGTCAGAATCGCCACTCTTCCCCCCGGCTTTAAAGCTCCCGGCAACTTCTCCATAAATTCATACAGTACCTCAAATTCGTGATTCACATCAATTCTGAGTGCCTGGAAAGTCCGCTGACAGGTTTTCCTTATAATATCTTTTTTCTCCTTATTTTCTGGAAGAAAAGATAACGTCTGTTCAATCACCTGACGCAACTTTGTCGTGGTATCAATCCGGTGTCCTTTCCGGATTTCCTCTGTGATTGCTTTCGCCAGTTCCTCACAGTACGGTTCATCCGAATTTTCATATAACATCCCGGCAAGTTCTTCTCTGGAAATCGTATCCAGCCTTTCGGCTGCGCTGATTCCCTTTTCCTGATTCAGGCGAAGATCCAGAGGTCCGTCCACTTTAAAAGAAAATCCTCTCTTCGGGTTGTCAATCTGCATGGAAGACACACCCAGATCTGCCAGAATAAAGTCAAAGCCCCCAACTTCCTTTGCAATCTCATCAATAGTACAGAAATTCTGAAGGCGGATCGTTAAAATATCCTCTCCAAATCCTTGTTCTTCCAGACGTTTCTTTGTTTTTGCAGATTCTTCTGGATCTACATCTGTCGCATAGATGTGCCCTTTGCCTTCCAAACATTGCAGCATTGCTTTTGTATGTCCACCATAGCCAAGTGTTGCATCAAATCCCACCTCTCCCGGCTGGATCTTCAGGAAATCAAGAATTTCCTGCACCATGATCGAAATGTGCATTCCGGCAGGTGTATTTCCTTTCTGAATGACATGGGCAATCATGTCCTGATATTTCTCCGGCTGTAATTCTTTGTATTTTTCTTCAAATTTTCGTGGATATTTCCCCTTGTACCTTGTGCGGCGCTTGTGAACGCCTTGTTCAGTGTTCTTTTCCTGTTCTGACATAAGTTGTCTCCTTACTTGTTGATTTATTTTTGGCTTTTCGAATATCTATTCATTGACTTCTTTGGAACTTTCCCACTATCCAGTCAATACTGCCCACTTCATCCATTGACTCAATTCCAACTTTCAATTTTCTCAATCATCCATTATAAAAAAATCCGCTATACGAAGCATCTGTCGCTACTGCAAATTCTGCAATAGCAACTCCTCTCCAGTATAGCGGATTTTTTATAGAATTTCTATCTTTTCGCAATTTTTATCTCTTTTTATAGAGAACTAATTCCGGATTTTCTCCTTCGGCTTCATAGGTACAGATCAGAATAATTTCCTTCATCAACTGTTTCTTGAATGTTTCAAATTCCCCATGATCACCAAGTATAATGGTCTCATAAATTAAGACACTTTTTCGGACATTTTTTAATGAATCTGATATACTAAAATCAGTATGAAAGAGAGGATTCATCAGTATGTCCAGACAAAGAAGAAACTTTAGTGCCAAATTTAAATCAGACCTAGTAATCGAGCTGCTTAAGGGCGAGAAAGATCTCAACACCCTTGCAACCGAGAATAATATCCAACCAAATCTGCTCCGCAATTGGAAGAAAGAATTTCTTAACAATGCTACCGCCGTGTTTGATGACAAGCGTGAGGAAAACCTCAAGGATAAGCTTGCCGAAGAACGCAAGGAAAAAGCAGAGTATGCAAAAAAGGTTGGTCAGTTAACTATGCAGGTTGAGTGGCTCAAAAAAAATCTGAAGAAATTTGTGGACCTGACTACGAGAGTAAGTTTAGTCCAAAACCTTTTGACGACTAAAGAAATCCCAGCAAGTCGAATGGCAGTGTATTAAAATTAGGTGGATGTAATTGAAGAAAAAATATGATATCATGTGAGTAACAAACTTGAATTTGTTTAATGGTTGAATTTCTGAAAGGCGGTGAAGCAATTATGCAGTTTGTTCGAGGTAATTACTCGGTGCAGTTATAAAATCTGGTAACAGGTTGCATCGAGGTCAAAAACTTATGTTATCAGGTAACTGCACCCTATCGTAAAACATAAATAACAATACGAAAAGGAGTAGTTATACAATGAATAAAGAACAGTTATTAAATGAATGGTTGGAAGAAGAAAAGGTTGCACATATTCATGGGTGGGATTTTTCTCATATACATGGAAAATACGAAGAAGAAAACGATTTACCTTGGGATTATAGTAAAATTATTCGTCACTATTTATTGCCTGAAATGAAACTATTAGACATTGATACAGGTGGTGGAGAGTTCCTTCTTTCATTAAAACACCCTCTTTGTCATTTGAGTGCAACAGAAGCATACTCACCCAATGTCGAATTATGCAAAGAAAAATTACTTCCACTGGGGGTAGATTTTAGGGAAGCCGATGGACTTACAAAACTTCCTTTTAATAACGAAACATTTGATATTGTAATAAATCGTCATGGAGCTTTCAACGAAAATGAAATATGGCGAGTATTAAAACCCAAAGGAATTTTTATTACGCAACAGGTAGGGGCAGAAAATGATAGGGAACTTGTTGAGCTATTATTAAACGAAATACCACCATTACCATTTCCTAAGCAATATTTGCATAAAGTACAACAAGCATTTGAAAAAAAGGGGTTTACAACCCTTGAAGCAGAAGAAGTGTATCGTCCAATTAAATTTTGGAATGTAGGTGCTCTCGTTTGGTTTGCACATATTATTGAATGGGAATTCCCTAATTTTGATGTAAAGAAGTGTTTGTTAAACTTATACCATGCTCAGGAAGTGTTAGAAAAGAATGGTGTAATAGAAGGCAGAATACATAGATTTCTTTATGTGGCCCAAAAATAATTTTATTATATCTTGACAACTTTCAGTTGATATTTCACATATTTTAGGAAATTTAATAACTGTTATATTTGATTATCAAATTCTTCGCAAACCCTTGAAAATACTAAGTTTGTAGCAAGTGAACTTTCCCTTACTCTTTCCCTTGTGTTACATTTTCCCATTGCTTTTCATGAACCTTAATATGGGAAAAATTAAGGGAAAGAAAATTTCATAACACAATATAACATATAACAATAACGACATGGTGAACTGATTGAAATGTTTTCGATATTTAACTCTGTAACTGATTATCAAAAGAAAATGGAGATAAGATACGATGAGAACAATTTATGCAGAATATAATATAAACCACGATAGTATTGATGTTTACACAAGTGCTGGATATATGCTTCGCATTGATTGCTGGGAAGCTGAAAAAAATTTAAAAACCACATATGGATCAGAATGTGCGCTTACTTCATTGGCTGTGGATGAGCCTTTGGAATATGCAAGATTATATCTTGATGGCAATTTACAGATGTGGGTGGATACAGAAGATTCATTAGAACTTTATTAAGCAAGAAGTGAGATAGTGTTGTAGGGAGTTTCCTGTAGTTAAAGATACCACACCCGATATGATGAACCCACGCTTATACACTACCAGCTATGATAAAAGAAAGGACAGCAATTTGACACTGCTGTCCTTTCTTTTATAAAATTGCAGTACACAGAAAAAAGCTGTAAAATGAAAAATATATTTGTCCTTGTAACAATTCTCGGACATTTGCCTGTTATACTATCTGCAAAAAGAAAAGGAAGTGATAATATGAAGCATATTTTAATTGTCGAAGATGATAATCTTTTGAATAAAACGCTTACTTATAATTTGGAATTGGACGGTTACACAATAACTTCTGTTCTGAATGCAAGGACAGCCGCTGAATCATTAAAAACAAACATTTTTGATTTGGTATTGCTGGATATAAATTTACCAGACGGAAATGGTTATGACCTATGCCGTCTTATCAAGCCAGAGCATCCTGATACAGTAGTTATATTTCTAACTGCCAACGATCAGGAAAGCAATCAGATACGGGGATATGAAGCTGGTGCAGTGGATTATATCACGAAACCTTTTTCGATTAGTGCTTTGCAGCGAAAAATCAAAGCCATGTTCGCTATGTTGGAGCATCACAAACCAGCTAAGGATATTTACGAGGATGGTAGCTTGTTTCTGGATTTTTCGGAACAATTTGCAAGTTTGAACGGGAAACCATTAGCACTTTCTGCGATGGAATATAAAATGTTGAACCTATTTCTTAAAAATCCGAAGCAGGTACTTACTCGCCAACAATTTTTAGAAAAACTGTGGGATGTTGATGAAAAATATGTAGATGAACATACCCTTACTACTTCTATCAGCCGTATTCGCAGTAAGATTGAAGCGGATGGCGACACATATATCAAAACGGTTTATGGTATGGGGTATCAATGGACAGGAGGCGAAAAGAAATGAATCTGAATAACCTTTCTGCTAAGAAAATTTGTAGACTGGTTAGTGCTGGCATGGTTTTCTCTATGCTGGTAATTACCGGTATTTTCGGCGGTATAATGCAGGATATACGAATTTTTATAGTGGGTGGAACATTGACACTCTGTGCGTTTTTCTGGATTTGGCTATTGGTGCTGATTTTTGGAAAACGCCTTTCTCATTTTACTTCTAATTTGTGCCGGACGCTGGACAACATGATTGATGGAAACGAGGAATTACAAAAGTCAAATGATAGTGAAACTCTTTTTGCCCGTATCAACCACCGCTTAATTCGGTTGTATGAGATTATGCAGAAAAACCGGCACAAGGTAGACATGGAACGACAGGAGCTTCAAATGCTGATTTCTGATATTTCACATCAAGTTAAAACGCCTGTCAGCAATTTGCAAATGGTAACGGACACACTTTTAACAAAGCCTGTTTCAGAAGAAGAACGGATGGACTTTTTACAAGGCATACGTAGTCAGACTGATAAACTGGATTTTCTGTTCCAAGCACTGGTTAAAACGTCCCGGTTGGAAACCGGAGCAATACGATTAGAAAAGAAAGACAGCAGCTTATTCCATACGCTTGCACAAGCCATGAGCAGTATTGTATATGCCGCAGAGAAAAAAGAAATTGCTGTATCCGTGGATTGCCCGGAAAATTTGATAATCTCCCATGACAGCAAGTGGACAAGCGAAGCCCTTTTCAATCTGCTGGACAATGCAGTAAAATACACTCCGTCAGGTGGAAAGATTTCTGTATCAGTGGTTCAGTGGGAAATGTACGTAGAGGTCAAAGTGACCGACACCGGCAAGGGCATTTCAGAAAGCAATCAGGCTGCCATCTTCCGGCGCTTCTATCGTGAGGAAGAAGTACACGATCAACAGGGTGTGGGAATAGGTTTGTATTTGGCTCGTGAGATTGTAACAAGGCAAGGGGGCTATATCAAGGTTGTTTCAGAGCTGAGGCAAGGCTCAGAATTTTCTATTATGCTTCCTGTAAGGTAAGATATAACCACTTTTTTTGAAATGTCCGAGCGTTGTAACATTTCACTCTGATTTTCGATAAAAATTTTTTCTATCTCGGACATTTGTGTAACATTTGTGGTTTACAATGGCTTTATCAACAGATAGAAAGCCTTGAAAGGAGCATTTGAATATGAGCATTTTACAAACAATCGACTTAAAGAAGTATTACGGCACAGAACCAAATATTACTCGTGCCCTTAATGGTGTAAATTTTACTGTGGAACAGGGAGAATTTGTTGCCGTAGTTGGAACTTCCGGCAGCGGTAAGTCTACATTGCTTCACATGATGGGAGGACTTGATACCCCCACTTCCGGCAGCGTGATTGTACGGGGAGAAGAACTCGCAAAAAAGAATGATGATGAATTGACAATTTTCCGCCGTCGTAACATCGGATTTATCTTCCAAAATTATAATCTGGTTCCGATTTTGAATGTATATGAAAATATCGTCCTGCCTGTGGAACTGGATGGCGATACAGTAGACCAGAAATTTATGGACGAAGTTGTGTATATGTTGGCTTTAGAAGATAAACTGGAAAATATGCCGAACAATCTTTCAGGCGGTCAACAGCAACGTGTAGCGATTGCACGAGCTTTAATTACGAAGCCTGCGATTATCCTTGCTGATGAACCGACCGGAAATCTTGATAGCAAGACCAGTGCAGATGTGTTAGGGCTTTTGAAGCATACCAGCGGAGAATTTAATCAGACCATTGTAATGATTACTCACAACAACGAGATCGCTCAACTCGCAGACCGCATTGTACGGATTGAAGATGGTAAAATTGTTGGCTAAAGGAGGTGGGAATTATGAATTATCCTTTTGAAAATGATACCAGTGCAGTAATTAAAAAATTAGCACGAAAAAGTGTGCGTTTTGATAAGAAGAAAAACTTATTTTGCCTTTCGGCAATTATTGTAGCCGTTGCTATGATAATGATGTCGTTGCTCACAGTGCAAAATATCATTTATCAAAATCAGAAAGAAATCGAAGGATTACATCAAGGGATTTTCTTTGACATTACGCAGGACAGTAAAGAAAAGTTGTTAGCAAACGAAGAAGTAAAAAGTGTAGGACTTTCCTGTAATATCAAAACAGTGAAAGAAAATTCTAAAGAACTGTCTCTGATTTATTATGATGATGACATGCTTAGTTTGATTCCTGCCTTTGACGGAAAATATCCAGAGAAAGCAAGTGAAATTGCTGTTACAGATGCCTTTTTTGCCAGTGAAAATAAGTCTCCGGAAATCAACGCCATAGTTCAGTTGAATCTGGATGGTACTTTGAAGAATTATACTATTGTTGGTATTTATCATGATAAAACTTCTACCGCTTATCCTGTTTTTGTTTCACTTGAAAAATGCCGGGAATTACGTGGAAATAACCTGCTTAATGGATATGTTTGGCTTGAAAATGCAGATACCCTTACAAAAGACGAAGCAACAGAAATATTATCTCAAATTTCAGAGGAGACTGGACTGAATAATTGGACAGTCAGCAGTTACTATGATTATGTAAATACAACTTTGTCCTTCAGTAATTATGCGGTATATGGTGTAGTTGCTGCCATTTTGTTTTTAGCTGCCGCACTTGTAATTTACAGCATTTTCTATATTTCGGTTGGACAAAAAGTTGCTGAGTTCGGACAGCTTCGGACAATAGGGGCAAGTAAAAAGCAAATTTATAAAATAGTTCTTAAACAGGGTTATATGCTTGCAGTTCCGGGGATTTTAATTGGTAGTATCATGGGAACGATCATCAGCTATTGTCTGCAATCAAAAGGCTGGTCAGTATTTGCATTTATTGTTTCTCTATGTGGCGCATGCCTTTTTGGAATACTGCTTGTTTATATTAGTGTTCGTAAACCAGCAAAAATTGCAGCGAATACTTCTCCAATTTCCGCCCTGAAAAATCCAGTGGGAATTGTAAATTACCGCACTCACAAAAGACATCGTATTACGCCTGTATATTTAGCGAAAATCAGCTTTTCCAGAAACAGAAAAAAATCTCTATTGACCATTTTATCATTGGGACTGTGCGGAGTTATATTTTTCCTTGCAGCAAGTTATCAGAGTTCTTTTAATGCCGAGAGTATGGCTCGTTATTGGGATATGAAGTACGGAGATTTCAAAATCAGCATTGATTTAGAAAACGAAAGTGAAAATTTGGATGCTCTCTTGCAGAAAGAATATTTTTCTGATTATGTAAAGCGTGTTGGAGATATAGAGGGAGTTAGCAATATATTTACTTATGCTACCGTACCAGTTGATTTCTCAACAGACAATGATATTTCAGATAGCACCTTGATGCTCGGCTATAATGAAAAGGATTTGGCGTCGCTAAATGCAGCGGTTTTGTCTGGAAATATTACTGATGATACAGAATTAGTTGTAAGTGATCCCGAACGTATTTATGATGTTTACCATTGGAAACCTCAAATTGGGGATACTGTGACCTTTAATTTCAAAAATCATAGTGGTAAAACAATAACAAAAGCATTCAAAATTGGTGCAATCACTTCCAGCAATGATGGAATGGGTGGCTATATTTTCAGAATGCCGGAAAATATGCTCAAAGAACTTGCAGGTTATGACTGTACATACGCAATCGAAATACAAGCAGAAGCTGAATATCAGGAGATAATCGAGCAAGAACTCAAATTACTCGTTTCTGACAATAGGGATGTTCGCTTACAAACCCTTCAAGATTTTATTGTAGAACACCAATCAGACAATCGTGCAGGTTTTACATTAGCTTATGCGATTGCAGCCATCTTGTGGATATTTGCGGTCATCAATCAAATCAATCTTACTGTGACAAATCTTTTATCACAGAAACAGGAAATGGGCACACTAAAATCTATTGGTATGACAAATAAGCAGTTGAAGCAAGCATTTATGATGGAAGGTCTTTTTACTACTTTGATTGCATTGCTTATAACTGCTGTTGTTGGAATCCCCGGCGGATATGCAATCGGTATATTTTTGAAAAATGCAGGCATGTCTACGGGATTTGTATTTCCGGTTGTTGCTTTTACTCTTTTTGCTGTTGCTATGTTTATGCTTGAAAGTTTGATGACAATATTGCTTATTCATTCATGGAAGAAGCAATCTGTTATTGCAATAATGCGAAATTGATGATAGAAAGCTTTTCATATCTCGGTCAGCTCCACAATTACATTACTCTGCTGATACAGCCAGTCCGTAAATTCTTTCGGGCTGGCTGTTCCTGTTTTTACAGCCTTTTTTCTCTGTAATACTTCTTTTCATACAGTAAATTTTCACTAGGCTGGTATGGAGTAATTTTACTGTCTATACAGTAAGTTGAAAATACTAATATGGTCTTTTTTCTAACCAAACTTTAAGATAACATCTAATTCCAACATATGCGCCCTGCGAAAGTACGAAAAGCAATAGAAGATTTACTGACAGTACTTTTTTGATTGATTCTCCAAAATAAATGACAATAGCAACACTTGTCAGTATCATTAGTAGAGTAATAACATCCCAACAGTTTTTCTTATATAATTCTATAACCTTTATTTCTATCAGTATCGCCAGCATCCCTGTTCCTGCCATACATATTCCTACAATCAATATTAGCAATAACCAATATACCATTCCGGCTATAAAAGCATTTGGAATTTTTGTACTAATCTGTGCCGCAGAATGCCCGGCATCAATCGTCCATCCGACAAAGGTTTGTATGAATGATGCTAAATCATTGAAGAATGATTTACAATCGACAAGGAACATATCTGACTGTACTGCCTGAAAAAGAGTGGTTGTCAACGAATACCATGCAAGAAGGAACAAGGTTGTTTGGAACATTACCGTTTTTGCTTTATACTGTCCTGCAAGTCGCTCTTTTTGTGTTTCGTATTTTGCTTTTGCATTCTGATAGGCTGTCCGGTTACAGGCTTCACATTTTTCATAGAGTACCGGCTTTTCTACCGGTATTTCTACGATTTTCTGATGTGTCCGGGCATAATCCCGTTCCTGTGTTAAATAGCATATTTTATCTTGACATTCCTCTATCATGACGTTTGCGCTTCGCAACTTCTCTTTCTCGATCCGCAATGCTCTGTCTGCCAGCTTCAAGTCGTTCTTTAATGCTTGAATATTCCCGGCTCTGTTCTCTTTGTTTAATTTCTCGTTCAAGGTCAGAGATTCGCTGAGCTGCGTCTTCAGTTCCACGATAAGCTGTTCTTTCTGTTCTAGTTCTTCTTGTATCTCCTCGGTCAAGAGCAGAAGTTCTTCCAACTGTTCGGCGTTCTTTGATTCTCTGGATTCGTTCATCTATATCACGTCCTTTCTCTATCTGCTGTTCCAGTTCAGCAATTCGGTGTTCTGTTTCAGTAATAAACTGTTTTCGCTGTTCAGCTTCTGTGCCAATTTCTGCCATTGCTGATTTTCGTTTTCCAAAAGCTCTATCTTCGTTTTCTGTTCTTCCATCTTGGAAAGCAGTTCCTCGGTATTTGGCAAAATGTTGAGCAGCTCGGATAACTCGTTGTTTAATTTTTGTAATTTCTGATTCTGTTTTTGCATAAGAGAGAGTTGAGTGTCCCGGTTCTGCATTTCCAGAATCATTTCTGCCATTAGGTTCTGCTGTTCTTCGATTTGACCAATCATGGATTCCATTAAGGGTATAATTTCCCGGCTTTCTTCTAATGTCATTTAATCGCTCCTTCCATAATGATAATGCACCCGATACTTTCCCAAAGGTGTTTAGTATCTTTTGCAATAACGTGTTTTGTTGTTTTATGATTTGATTTTCCGCTACTTTCCACGAGCCTTTTATTTCCTGCCCGGCAAAAAACTTTTGTTCAATCTTTCTTGCGTCAGCTCCTTCATGGATGGTAGGAATCTGGAGTTTTCCCTGCTTTTCATAAGAACGATGATCAACTTGATTATGCAAAGGCAGATGTTCATTACATACCTTTGCCCATTCACTCCGCCACAGTTCACAATTTTTTGGATTGTTCCATCCAGTAGCATCGGTCAGCACCCGTTTCCATTGCAGGCGGTTTCTTGCTCCAATCTTCTGAATTCCGTTTTCGTCTAATACAGGGATACGGATTCCATGACGGTCAGGGTTTTTCTTATCCTGCCACCAGTTCGGATGGGATTCATCAATCACGATATTTCCGTTTTTATCTCTGACAAAATCCCAATCCTTGACTTCTTTCTTTCCCCAAGAATGATCCGGGTTAAAAGGACGCATAGTTAGAAGCAGATGGACATGGGGGTTGCCATCCCCTTTGTCGTGGATACTCCAATCAGCGCACATTCCTCTATCTACAAAAGTTTTTTGGATATAGTCGGTTGTATATTGAATTTGTTCCTGTCTGCTCCATTCTTTGGGGAGGGCAAATTCAAATGACCTGCCAAGTTGGGCATCTGCATTTTTTTCAATCTTCAATACCTCATTCCATAACCTCTGTTTCTGAAATGTGATTTTGAATTTTTCTAAAGCAGCTTCTTTATCTTCTGACCTTTTGTAGCGGACAGATTTTTGAAAGCGTTTTATATTTTCTTCTGGTACTATCTGCCATTCAGGAGGTGCGTTTTCACACATCATCAGACTGGTGTAGACCACTTCTTTTTTAGAAGTGTAATAACTGATTCTCCCGGTTTCCTCGTTTTTCATCACATCCCCATTGAGATATGCGGAAGCGGAGATAACAGATTTCCCTTTACTTCGTCCGACTATTTTGATTGTGTAATGAAAAATCGCCATATCTGGATTCCTCCTTTCTGCACATCCGGTATAGATTTCCGGCAACATTGCTTTCGATTTTAGAAAAAGCAGCATTGCCAGAACGCCCTCTGCGTAAGAGTGCCCTGCGCATAGCAGCCTGCATGGAATGCGCCTCTCTGGCGAAGAGTGCCTCCTGTGGCATGAGCAGGTCTGGCTGAAAGCCCCGCCGACGGAACGAGCCCGGCAAGCGTGAGCGCAGACCGGTTGCCACTTGTGGCAAACTTATTGGGACGACCTCTGGTTGTCCATAAGTGCGCCCTTCATGAAAAAGCAATGAAGGGAATGAAAAACTCATCCCATCCGCCATTACACTTCCTCCATATCGGTATTTGTTTCTTTCTGCATTGCCTTTGAGAAAAATTTCCCATTGGCTTCCTGCTTTTTCAGAAAACCAATCAGCTTTGGGATGTCTTCCTCCTCAATAGTCGCACCAAGAACGGATTCCACCGCACCGCCAACCTGACAGAGCCTATGGGTTCGTTTTTTACTTTCTTCGGCTTTCTTTCGTTTTAGAAGTTCTTTCTTCTGTGCTGCATATCGTTTTGCTTTTTCAAGGCTTTCCTGTTCCTTCTTTTCCATTTCAAGCATTCGTTCTTCATAACTTTTTGTTGATTTTGCCATTCTTACATTCTCCTTTCCTTCACAAACATAAGTTCTCGGTTGCGTATCAGAAGAAGCACATGGTATAATCTTCTTGCGTGTAGGTATATCATGGCTTCGGTCTGATAGAACCTTTGGCGGTTTCTTCGGAAGCCGCCTTTTTAATTTGCCGCAGTTCTTGTTACGGCTTTTACATTTCCTCTATCCCTCAAATCACGACCTTCATTAGCTTCCATAAACATTTCCAGAATATCGGTTTTAATCAGGACTTTGCGACCAACCTTTAATACTGGAAGTTTCTTCCATTCTACAAGCTGTCTTAAGGTATTTCTGCCGATTCCCGTATAGTCAGCAGCTTCTTCGATGGATAATGCAATTTTTCTTTGCGTCATATAATCACCTCCTTATAAATTGCATTATGCAATTCTTGTGATGTAAGTATATCCTTTTCATATCTTTTTGTCAAGCGTTACGAAATATCAAAAACAAACTTTATGTTGCATATTGCAATTTTAGAAAAACAATGCTATAATTCATACATACCGAAAAAGGAGGCAGTCAGCATGAAAGATAAAGAACTACGCAAGCTGATAGGCAGCAGAGTAAAACAGCGCCGTCTGGAATTGAATCTGACACAGCCTTATGTCGCAGAAAAGATGGGGGTTACCGCTTCTACAATCCTGCGTTATGAGAATGGTTCGATTGACAATACGAAAAAAATGGTGCTGGAAGGTCTTTCGGAAGCACTCCATGTATCTGTGGAATGGCTCAAAGGGGAAACAGATGAATATGAAACCGACATTACGGATAAGAGAGAGTTACAGATTCGTGATGCGATGGGAGATATTCTGGAACAGTTACCGCTTGCCCTTACCAAAGAAGAAGATGCTTTTTCAAAAGATTTATTACTGCTGATGTTAAAACAATATGGTCTGTTTTTGGATTCCTTCCAGTTCGCCTGCAAAAATTTCAAGGGGAATGCTGGTCAGACGGATATTGCCAAAACAATAGGGTTTGAATCGAATGAGGAATATAATGAGATTATGTTCTTAAGGGAAATCACTCCTACCATCAATGCTCTTAATGAGATGGCAGACGTTGTAAGGCTCTATTCCAAGAAACCAAAAACAGCAGAACAAAGGCTTGCAAATCTTTTATCAGAAGTCTTATACGAAGATTCCGAATCGGTATAGTAAGACAACCGGAGTTATGATATACTTACACGCACGAAGCATTTCATCAGTTCCGATTGTCTAATATCGAAAGGAGATATACGATTATGGCAAAAGGGTCGGTAAGAAAAAAAGGAAAGAAATGGTACTACCGCTTCTATGTAGAGGACGCAAGCGGCAATCTTGTTCAAAAAGAATGCGTTGGAACAGAAAGCAAAAGTGAAACTGAAAAGCTGCTCCGTCAGGCAATGGATGATTATGAAAAAAAGAAATTTGTTGCCAAAGCGGAAAATCTCACAGTCGGACAACTTCTGGATGTGTGGGCAGAGGAGGAATTAAAAACAGGTACGCTCAGCAATGGTACTGTGGAGAATTACCTCGGAACAATCCGAAATATCAAGAAACACCCATTGGCAGAACGGAAATTAAAAAATGTAACCTCTGAGCATTTGCAATCCTTCTTTGATTTGCTTTCCTTTGGGGGAGTTCATCCCGATGGAAAAGAGAAAAAGGGTTACAGCAAAGATTACATCCATTCTTTTTCCGCAGTCATGCAGCAGTCCTTCCGCTTTGCAGTATTTCCAAAACAGTATATTACGTTCAATCCCATGCAGTATATTAAACTGCGGTATCAGACGGACGAAGTTGATTTGTTTTCGGATGAGGACATGGACGGAAATATCCAACCAATTTCACGAGAAGATTATGAAAGACTGCTTACGTATCTTCAAAAAAAGAACCCAGCCGCAATACTTCCAATCCAGATAGCCTATTATGCCGGGCTTCGTATTGGAGAAGCCTGTGGTTTGGCATGGCAGGACGTAAATCTGGAAGAACAATGCCTTACCATAAGACGCAGCATCCGATATGATGGCTCAAAACGCAAATATATCATCGGACCAACCAAGCGGAAAAAAGTGAGGATTGTTGATTTTGGAGATACGCTGGTAGAGATTTTCCGTAATGCCCGGAAAGAGCAGTTAAAAAATCGAATGCAGTATGGAGAACTTTATCACACGAACTACTACAAAGAGGTCAAAGAGAAAAACAGAGTGTACTACGAGTATTATTGCTTAGACAGAACAGAGGAAGTCCCGGCAGATTATAAAGAAATTTCTTTCGTCTGCTTAAGACCTGATGGCTGTCTGGAACTTCCGACTACTTTGGGAACGGTATGCAGAAAGGTAGCAAAAACATTAGAGGGATTTGAAGGCTTTCATTTCCACCAGTTACGTCACACCTATGCAAGCAACCTTTTAGCAAATGGAGCTGCCCCAAAAGATGTGCAGGAATTGTTAGGACACTCAGATGTCAGTACCACAATGAACGTCTATGCTCACTCCACAAGAGATGCGAAACGAAAATCGGTTCGGCTTCTTGATAAAGTGGTAGGCAATGACTAAAAAATTTCCCTTATTTCCCTTGTGATTATCTCATAAGGGCAAAAATAAGGGAAACTACATATCATTTCACTAATGGACAGGCGGGAAAGCCTATAAAATGGGGAAAGTTAGAGAGATAATTATATAAATTTCAGTTTGTAGAATTCAAAAATTTAATATGAAATGTGAGATAGAGCGTATGGAAATACTGAGAAAAAGTCTGTAAATAAGATTCTTCTATGATATGCAAGGGTGGCAAGCCTGAAAATCAGGCTTCTCACCCTTGTTTTATATATAACAGTTGTTGAATGGCATGTCAAGAGCAGACGGTTTTCCGCCCGTCTTATTCGCCTGTTTATTCGTTACTCTGGGAGGCGTCCTTCGTACATAATACTCAGTTCACCATACACCTGTGCCCAGTTGCGGATCGTACTGGTCCATTTCTTCGTAGCTTCAAATGTGGCAAGATACAGTGCCTTTAATAGAGCTGTATCGCTTGGAAATACGCTTCTCTGGCGATTCAGTTTCCGGTAGGTAGAATTCAGGGATTCAATAGCATTTGTAGTATAAATCACCGTTCTGACCGTCGTTGAAAATTTAAAGATCGGCGAGATTGCGTCCCAGTTATCCTTCCAGCGCTTCATGGAATTCGGATATTTCGGTGCCCATTTTTCTGTTACACGCTCTAAGGCTGCCAGAGCTTTCTTTTCATCTGTGGCCTGATAAATGGTTTTCAGATCCGTAGCGAAGGCTTTTCTGTCTTTATCCGGGACATATTTCAACGTGTTTCTTACCTGGTGTACAATACAGCGCTGGTATTCCGTCTTTGGAAAAGCTGCTGCGATCGCTTCTTTGATTCCGGTTAAACCATCGGCACAGATGATTAATACATCTTTGACACCACGATTTTTCAGTTCATTCATAACGGAAAGCCAGTATTTTGCGCTTTCGTTATCGCCAACACTGATGGTTAAAACTTCTTTTTTTCCTTCCGTGTTGATTCCCAGAATCACGTAAGCAGCAAGCTTTCGGATCACGCCATTATCCCTTACAGAATAATGGATTGCATCAATGTAGAGAATGGGATAGACCTCGTCCAGTGGCCGGTTCTGCCAGTCTTCGATCTGTGGCAGGATCTTATCAGTCACATCAGAAATAAAGCTTTCAGAAGTTTCAAAGCCATAAATATCTTCGATGGTTTCAGAAATTTGCCGGGTAGTCATTCCTTTGGCATACATGGAAATGATCTTCTGATCAATATCGGAAATATCTTTCTGACGTTTTTTCACAACCTGTGGTTCAAATGTTGATTTGCGATCCTGTGGCACTTCGATTTCCATCGAGCCATACCGGCTGTTGACCTGTTTCCGCTTATAACCATTGCGATAATCATCATTATCTGAGCGTTCGGATTTTTCGTAACCAAGATGATCATCCATTTCAGCTTCCATCATTTCCTTAATGGTGCCGCCTAAAAGATCCTTGAGCGCATCCTGAATGTCTTCTGCAGACTGGATATCGTACTCTTCCAGGAGCTGATGGATGATGTTTCGTTTTCCTTCTGTCATTTGTCCACGATGTACAGGTTTCTTTTGCCTTGCCATAATAAACGGCCCTCCTAATGATATTTATAGTATCATAGAAGAACCTTATAAACATTATTTTACAGAAAAAGTTTCATACTCTCGAAATAATCTATACGTTCTATCTTAAATTCTTCATACTTGTTTCTCCCAGTCACCAATTCGTTCTCTGTACAGTTTCCAATCCTTTTTCGTAGGTTCCATATTCTTCCTCCACTTTATAGTTCATACTTCTTCGCATAAGATTCTCACATCAGTCTCACTAATCCCACTTTTGTTTTGAGACCAATGAAACTAACCACTACATTTCTTTTAAAATATACTTTCCCTTTCCTTTTCCTTCTACAGGAATTACGATGTTCAATACTTGCATAACCTCTATTGCTTTGCCTGCTTTATAATCACCATATCCAAGTTTTTTTTTACTTCCTTACGACCAAAAATCTGATTCATGTCAAAAGCCTCAACAATTTCTTTCATATTTTCCGAAATGGTAGGAGCCAAAATCTTATTGCAGACTGCATCGTCAATAACTTGAAACAGTGGTTTTTTATCAACCAAACCGTGGTTTTTTATCAGTTAAAGTACTGTTTCTGATTGTTGTCTGTAGCATAAAGCATTCAGTCTATATTCAGGATCTTGTAAACGTACCGCTTCTAACTCTTTGCACATACGGTCAACACCCTCGCCATATTCCTTTACAAAGCTATATGCTTTCAAAAATTCTGCAATCTTTGGATTCCTAGAAAAATATGTATGTCAGATATTGTCTGTTTTCACAAGTCCCGGTAACTTTCCACAACAATCCTATCATCAAACATTTTTATCTGAATATCAGTTCCTCTAATACTGTAATCTCGATGTGTAACAGCATTTACAATAATTTCCTGTCGGACAAACTTCGGATATTCTTCTTCTGTTACAAATAACCCATCCTCGCCCAGATAAGTTTTTTCCTTAATTTGTGTATCTAGGTATGCAACTGCATCTGTTATCATCTTCAGTATATTTCCTTCAAAAATGACATCCTTGATAACATTCATCTGTGTCCCGACACGTTCTTCTGTCCCTTCATAACGAATAAAACGTACACGTGCTCTTGGGAAATATAACTGCGGATTTTTACCGAATAACAATATTGCCGCAGAACTTATCTGCACTTTCCCATTTTTTTCTTTTATAAATCCTTTATTTTCCCTCAAATATTCCATTGCTGTCTTGGAATAGCCGATTTGAGCAATATATTTTTCTACAAAAGCTAAATCAATATCCTCTATATCAGCTTCCGGAACCGGTTTATCTTCAAAAAATCGTTCTCCTTTATCATACATCAACTGCATTCGTTCTTCAAAAGCGAGCTTTTTTGATTTATCTCCAACACGCATAAACACTTCATCTGCCTGATTCGCATGTACTTCCATACTTGGTTCAATATGCATAAGAAGAACATGATTCTCTCTTCCTTTAAAATCAATACACTGGACTTTTTCTATTTCTACTTTCACAGTCGGAACACAAAAATCAAACGGTACCCGAAGAAGTTCATTCAACTTTTAGATGTCATAATCGACACCTTCTATCCTGCGTGTCTTGTCAGATATTCCAATGGCAACTGTGCCACCATCAGCATTTGCAAATGCAATAATTGGTATTGCCAATACTTTGGGAGCAATATTGACACTTTTCCTGTCAAATACCTGCATTTCTTCGACTGCCAATACTTCTTCTATCGTCATTTTACCGCTCCTCTCCATTCACGTCTTTTACCTTTAACTATAACTATTTTTCATGCTTATCGCAATACATATTATACTCACTTCATGATTCCGCATTATATATTTCTAAAATCATTTCACCCCGGCAGACTATCCCGGACACACAGTGCCCCCGAGGATGTCAAGTCATTGCTACAAACTTTTTTGGCTTTTCCTCTTGAAAAAGTCTGTAAAACCGTTGTTTTCTTTGTTTTTCTCAGAGGAGGATGTTATATTGTTGTCATAAAATCGTACTGCGGATGTTACACTATTGCTACCCAAAACGCTTCCTATGCAAATTCCTTTCCTGACAAAAGTTTTTGCATAGGAAGCTTTTTTCATCATTCCTGTGAACCTATCTGTGTTTTAACCTGATCTGCTTCATTTAGTATTTTCAACTGGTATTCGGCGATTTCTTTCAAGATAGCAAATCTTTCCTGTCTGCACTTTCCTTCTCTAATCATATGTGCATTGTGAGTCTCCATGTTTGAAAGAACCGTCAATTCATTAATTGTCGCAAAATCACGAGCATTATTCTTCTTCGCAAGTTCAGGATTAGATTCACGCCATGCCTTTGCAGTAAAACCAAACAGTGCAACATTCAGAATATCTGCCTCATCTGCATATGCAAGCCATTCTAAATTTGTCCGGTAATTTCCACTCGGTATAATATAATTCTTAACCGCATCTGTCTGTATCAGATAATTATTTTTTGATAAAAATCTTTTTGCGTCCCACTCTATTTTTTTCTGGTTATTTTCATTTTCCTTTAATCTTTGAAATTCTTTAATCAAATACAACTTAAATACCGGGCTGATTGCAGAAGCAAACTCGAATGCGATATCTTTATGTGCAAATGTACCTCCATAGCGACCTCTTTTTACATACATCCCTTTTGCATTTGTCTTTTCTATCCATTCAGAAACACTAGGTGTAAATGTTAATAATCCAGCCTGTTTTTTAAAGTGTTCAGATTCGAACACTTTAAATTCCGGATTATAAATTTCTTCCCATGTACATAGAAATTCCAACGTCATCCTATTCCTCAACCAATTTCTTATAACATCCGCTGCTCTTGAATCTCCACCTTTCGCGGCCGCCATATCCGTAATACAGATATAATCATCAAAATCCTCACTGGCAACTGTAATTAAAATATCCTGTACTTTAATAATTTTATTCTTTATCACTTTTCTCTCACCTTTAGAATCCAAAAACATTTGCAGAATCCTTTTCTCTTTCATATTTTTATAGTTCTTGTCATACCATCATAATTCCCTCTAAAATAATTCCTGCTATCAGACTAATCAATATTCCCCCTAGTATTGTACATATCACAATTCCCATTATGGGATGTCTTATTTCCCATTTTTTCATTTTTTCGTATATCCTCTGCTCCAAAGCACTTTCCTGATCCCAAAATAAAGGTGTCTGTAAGCTATTTGAATCTAGCTTCTTTTCACCTGCTATTGTACCGCCCGAATACAGACATAACCTTTGATAATAGACAAGTATTCTGAACATTTGTCTTTTTCTGGCACTTTCCAGATTCTCATCCAAAATATATATGCCATCATACATGTAATCCATATTTCTCCTTTAAAATTGTTTTATTCCAAACAACTCTGCATATTTCATCAGACGTTTATACTGTTGCTCACTCTCTTTTACATAATCCATGATTTCAAATGAATTTTCTGGCTCTAAACGCCGTATATCACAAAGGCTCCGTTCAACATCATAGATATTATAACTACCAAATTCTGTCTCTCTTTTTCTCTGACCAATTTGAAAATTTCGTCCAGAAAAATAATGCCGCCTCGTCGGAAAATTCATTTTTAATATACTACGGTCTGTTCGCTCTGTCGCAACCGATAAATACTCTGGTTCCTTTGTACTAACCTTCTGATAATAAAGAGAACTGTCCATACAAATAACAGCCTTTGGATTGCTAAGACATACTTCAATACATTTATAGTCTTGAGGCTTCTTACATTGCCCACCGGATAGCCAATAATGTCCATGTGTCACATTCTCCAAATATCCTTCTTTAACCAAAACAGCGATCTGGCGGTTTGAAAAACCTTCTTCCAGAATTTCTCGTGTTTCCACATATCCTTTATACTTTTTATATAGCATTTCCAATCTGATATATGTATTTGTTCTCATAAACAACTTCCTTTTTTGCATTTTTTATTACACATATTATTGCATTTTTGTTTACACATGTCAATTCATTTTTATGCAAATCAGATTTTTCTTACACATAATCGTATATACCTACTCTCCTCACCCCGGCAGACTATCCCGGACACACAGCGCCCCATACCCCACCTCCCGATTCGGATACTTCTCAAATCCCGGCAGCTCTCTCGCCCCACGCCGGAGATACGCCTTCACCTTCTCCCCATACAAAAACAGATCATTCCCTCTCACAATCCCCCACTCCATCAAAAGTGCCGACGCTCCGGTTACAAAAGGCGTCGCAAAAGAAGTTCCACTCACCGTAGTCATCCCTCCGCCAACTGCTGCCGTCCTGACATTCACTCCCGGCGCCACAAGATCCGGCTTCGTCCTTTCATCCTGCCAGGTATATCCCCTTCCTGAAAAAGGTGCATAGGAAAAAGTAAGCGCATCATACGCTCCAACCGATATCACTTTTTCCGCAGTCGAAGGGATCGTTAAGGTCACTTCTTCATCTGGATACAGAAATCCCGTCCCCCGGTTTAGTACATTCTCACTTGGCAGCCACAGATCATACTGTCCTTCCACAACCCTTGTCGGATTCAGGATAATCTGCCAGACTCCCGACGTAATATAATTCGTCACCGGAATCATATCAATATAAATTTCCTGTGCCACATTATACGGGCTCGGCTTTCCATAATATAATAAAATCTCCGTATCTCCAATCCGAAATCTCTGCGGGCCGAGAACAGACTGAATCGGGCCAATCCGCGTCCCTGTCGGAGATACGAATGAAATTTCCACTTCGTCCGTATACGCTTTCCAGATCTGAATATTCAGTGTTGGTTCTTCCGACTGCACTGCAAGCTGTATTCTTTCTTCCTTCCTTTCCTGCATCACCCCGGACGTATGTCCTGCACTTGCTGCCTCATTTCCCGTTCCCACACAGATCACACTCTTCCAGAAATTCGACAGATCATCGATATACCGCTCCACCAGACTTCTTCCATCATGAGAGCCATAGGTATTTCCAAAACTCAGATTGATCGCCACCGGCATCCGCACCTCCAGCGATTTCCTCACCACATAATCCAATGCCTGCATCAGCTCTGTCGTCCGTGGAAATCCATCTGGCATAGGCGACCCCATTTTTACTACAATTAATTCACTGTCTGGCGCCACACCGGCATATAGCTTTCCACTTCCTCGCCCATTTCCGGCAGCAATCCCTGCAACTTGAGTCCCATGGCCGGATATATCCTGACTTGGCACCATTCTTCTCCTTTCCTCTGACGAGGCAGCCTCAAGTGCCCTGTTAATCTGCTCCTGGGTAAATTCCACTCCCATCCGATAACCTTTTGGTGGATTCTTCTCTTCATTCTCATCCGATATTAGCGACTGATCCCACAACGCCCTTATCCTTGTCGTTCCATCTGCATTCCGAAAATCTTCATTCGCATAATCAATCCCCGAATCAATTATCGCCACAAGTACACCCTGTCCACGAAGATCAAGAAAGCGGGTATCCTGTACCTCATTGATACAGGATACCCGCTTTCCATTTGCTATTTGAAAAAATAAACGTTTCGGTTTTTCTATATATTCTACCTCCGGAATATCCGAAAGTCTATCAATTCCAGATCGGCTGATCCGAATGATTGCGTACTCATTCTGAAGCTCAACCACCTGGCTCGCCAGATCTCTTATCTGGTCCAGATTGCCCGAATATTTAATAATCAATTCCCATTCCCTGTCAATCGGATGATAACCGACATCCAGATTCAAGGATTTCTCTCTTTCCTCTTCTGTTGCACCAAGTGCCAGATTTAAAAGATTTTCCAGCTTCTGATCTTTCATAACTTCTTACGTCCTGTAAGTTATTCCTGATATTTTATGATGACCATTCCGAAATTATTTCTGTATTTTATGCTACATTTTCTGCAGCCTGCTTTTTATTTGCAGGCTTTCCTGCTTTTCTCTTATCATATGCTGCAAATAATCCTGCGAGAAGTGTTCCTGAGATAGAATGCCATGTACAGGATACAGCACAGATAATTGCAGATTCCGGTGCCACCGCAAACTGTGCCGTTGTAGTTGCAAGGTTGGTAGCAAGTCCGGCGTTCTGCATTCCAACTTCGATGGAGATCGTTCTCTTCTTTGCAGTATTCATACCAGTCAGTCTTCCTGCGCCATATCCCAGCAGATATCCAAGTCCATTATGAAGAAATACTGCCACAAAAATTACAACTCCTGATTCAAAGAATTTGTCTCCCTGCGAAGAAACAACTCCGCCAACTACACATGCAAGTCCAAGTACTGCAACTCCAGGCATTACTTTCTGAAGCTCTGTAAATGTCTTTTTCTTTCCAAACAGATAATTCAGTAAAAATCCAAAAGCTACCGGAACAATAACGGTCTCAACAATAGATACAAACATCGGAAGTCCTTTGATCGTAATATGTGTTCCGCTTGCAAGAAGTGAAACCATAAGCGGTGTCATAACCGGTGAAATGATTGTGGATACCGTAGTCATTCCTACAGAAAATGCCACATCCCCGCCACACAGATAAGACATGATATTGGATGATACACCACCCGGGCAACAGCCCACAAGGATCAGAC
The DNA here is from genome assembly GCF_027663865.1 of Coprococcus sp. AF99-45. Classification (NCBI taxonomy): domain Bacteria; kingdom Bacillati; phylum Bacillota; class Clostridia; order Lachnospirales; family Lachnospiraceae; genus Coprococcus; species Coprococcus sp. AF99-45. Next base: position 30,258 of record NZ_JAQDGZ010000006.1, on the reverse strand, counting down.
CAAGTGCAATTCCATCCGGAAGCTGAAGTACTTTCGTCAGTGCAAATGCAAGAAATGGCATGATCAGATACTGCGCGATTGCGCCGATACAGATATCAAAAGGTCTCTGTGCCAGAATCTTAAAATCTTCGGTTGTCAGTGTCAGCCCCATGCTGAACATGATGATTCCGATGATGATCGACTGACAGGTGAACTTGTTGGATACCGGATCAACGAACAATGGGTTATTTACCCATCCCATCATTGCCGGTACAAAGAATGTGACTACTGCAATAGCGATTACCACCACTGATGTATAGTCTGATAAAAATTTGCTTGCTTTTTGTAATGCTTTCATTACAGTTTCCTCCTTTTTCTTTTCGTCCACACAAAACTGTTCTTCTAATCATCCGATAACAAAATTCACAGGATTTTTTGTATACACAGCAATAAAAAGGAATGTGCCTTTTGTTTCATAGGAACTTCCTATGAAACAAAAAAATCCCTTTCCAGAATCAATCTGAAAAGGGACGAATAAAATCCGCGTTACCACCCTAATTCCACAGAAAATAATCTGCGGCACTTCACATACCAACATATGCTATCCATATAACGGTGGATCCCGGCGAAGTCTACTTGCAGATACTTTTCTGCTTTGGACCCGCTTCTTAGAGAGGATATCCTTATCCGGTTATTACCTGTTCACACCATCCACAGGCTCTCTGAAAATAATGACGGATACGACTTTGTTCTCATCAACGAATTTTGGTGAACCATATTTTCTTTAATCGTTATTATAGTCTTCTCTTCGGAAATGTCAAGAACGAATTTTAATTAAATCCTACAATTCTTCTCGCCACAATGTACGCCAGAGACGAAATCTTTCTTCCTGATCTGCCCGGAAGATTCATGGTCTGTCCAAGGATTCCGTAACGGATCTTCCAATAAGTTCCGTAGTGATTCTTCTTCAGATACTGCCACAGCTCCCGTTTCTTTTCCAGATTCTCTGCATTTTTGGAACGAATCAGAAGAATCGAAGACACCGTCATCATAATTGCAAGATAATTAGTCATATAGACCCGCAGTTTTTTATTAGAAATCTTGCGCATATCATACATATCAATCATACTCTTTGTGACAAAGATCTGCTGATCCACACGACTGATCATCACCTTTTCATTGACAGACTGATCTTCTCTTCCAATGTAATAACGATAAAAATCCACATCCATGTAATACATCTTACGCACATGCGGGAGTGGATAGTAAACATAAATATTGTCCACATAGAACGTATGCTTCGGCAGCCTGAGCTGACATAATTTCAGGAAATCTGTCCGGTAAATAACAGAATGCATCAGAATATACTGTCCCAGATGAAAATGTTTCACATCATTCCAGCCAAAAATCTCTTCCTGTGGAAGCACATTCTTGTACTCAATCACTTTCTTGTGCTCCATTCCTTCTTTTTCGTATACATAATTGGCAAGCAGCATATCCACCTGCTTTTCTTCCTCTTCAAACTTTTTCAGAACATCCAGAATCTTGTACAGTGCTTCTTCATCTACCCAGTCATCACTGTCCACAACTTTAAAATATTTTCCCTCTGCGTGGTCAAGACCTGCATTGACCGCATCTCCGTGTCCACCATTTTCCTTATCAACTGCACGGACGATCGTTGGATACTTTTCTTCATACTCATGTGCAATCTTTGAAGTATCATCCTTTGATCCGTCATTAACTATGATGATCTCTACATCTTCTCCACCTTTTAAAATAGATTCCACTGCCCGGTCCATATAAGCTGCCGAGTTATAACACGGAATCGCAAACGATATATATTTCATGTGTATTCTCCTTCTCAATTTAAAGCTCACGTTCCTAGTATAGCCTAATTTTTTTTGTTTTCCAACTGATATTGTAAATTTCACATTTTTCGGCTATAGTTAAAGCTATATGATTACTATGAATAAAGAGGAGGATTTCAACTATGAATCACAATTTACTGGTCGGACAATCAGGTGGTCCTACTGCTGTAATCAACGGAAGTCTTTATGGTGTTGTCTCAGAAGGTCTGGCAAATCCGGAGATTGATAATGTCATCGGTATGATCAACGGTATCGAAGGTTTTCTTGCCAATCACACAATGGACATGGCACCTTTAAAAGAAAATGGCGAACTGGAACGTATCCGCACCACACCGGGTTCTTATCTTGGTTCCTGCCGTTATAAATTACCGGAAGATCTTTCTGATCCGGTTTATCCTGAACTTTTCCAGAAATTTACCGAAAAAGAAATCAGCTATTTCTTCTATATTGGCGGAAATGATTCTATGGATACCGTAAGTAAATTATCCCGCTACGCAGCAACAGTCGGAAGTGATATCCGCATCATCGGAGTTCCGAAAACCATCGACAACGATCTGGTTCTGACCGATCATACCCCGGGCTACGGAAGTGCTGCCAAATATGTTGCTTCTACAGTACGCGAAATTGCAATTGATGCCTCTGTCTATGATAATAAACCATCTGTCACCATCGTCGAGATCATGGGACGCCATGCCGGATGGCTGACTGCCGCAAGCGTTCTTGCCCGCAAATTTAAAGGCGATAATCCGGTTCTTATTTATCTTCCGGAAGTTGCTTTCTCCCCGGATGCATTTATCGAAAAGGTAAAAGAAAAGCTTACTAAAACTTCTAATCTCGTTGTCTGCATTTCCGAAGGAATCAACGATGGTAACGGAACCTTTGTCTGCGAGCTTGCAAGTGATGTCGGCACAGATACTTTCGGTCATAAAATGCTGACTGGCTCCGGAAAGTATCTTGAAAATCTCGTAAAAGAAAAGCTTGGTATCAAAGTACGCTCTGTGGAGCTCAATGTCTGCCAGAGATGCTCTTCCTCCTGTTTATCTGCCACAGATCTGGACGAAGCCGCTGCTTCCGGCCGTTTTGCTGTAAGTGCCGCTTTAGATGGTGAAACAGGAAAGATGATCAATTTTATCCGTAAGAGTGATGACCCATACATCCTTGAATTCGGAACTGCAGACGTAAACGAAATCTGCAATAAAGAAAAAGCTGTTCCTGAAGAATGGATCACAAAAGACGGTTCCGACATCGGAGATGAATTCATCGCTTATGCCCGTCCACTGATCCGGGGAAGTGTAGAAGTACCTATGAAAGATGGACTTCCATACTTCGCATTCCGCAAATAGTCTTGTTCACAATTTGTTCATTTATCTTTCAAAAATCCTTCATTTGTTAAACACTCTTTCTTCACAAGTGTTTTATATACTAGAATCATCAAATGAAGAACATAAAAGATAAAAGATTTCAAACAAATCATTTAATAAGACGTGCAGAAGTTAATAATAGAATAACTTTTTCATAATACATGCCGGGGGCTTTTAAGTCACCCGGCATCCTCCCTTTTATGGGACTTTTTCAAAAATTTCTTTCAGCGTTTTATTCTCCAACCCGGATATTTTCTCCATCGATCACAATTTTATATTTTCCCTGAAGCTGTTTAAACGCTTCTGATTCTGCAAGCTCAGGAACTGCTTGGATGGCCTTTTTTACTGCTTCTGCACATAATTCTCTTTCCATTTCCGGATTCTCACAATAACGCTCCAGATAGTTCATCCACAACCTTTCTGAATCCGGTAATACTTCAACCGCCTCTCTGCTGATCTCCCACACTTTCTCATATTCCTGCGCTTCTTCATAAATCAACTGCAGCTTTTCATAAATCTCTTCTAATTCTTCTTCATTCGATTCTAATTTTCTGATCTGTTCATATTGTTCAGCTGCTTTTAAATTCTCACCAAGTTTAAAATAGCTTTCTGCAAGATATTTTCTGACCTCACACTCCTTTTCTCCATTTGTATCCCACCGGTACCACGCCTGTCTTCTAATCATCTCCTCACCAATTCTCTTTGTCAGCCTGTGCCATTTTTCACTCTCTTCCAGAACACTTACCTTCAATAGCGGGTATTGGTACAAATACACTTTCATCTGTATTTTTTCTGCACGTTTCTCCAATTCATCTAATATTTTTTTTACTGCATCTTCTGCGCTTAATCCATCCTCCTGCTGTATACTCCCTTCTTCCAGACTCGCTATGACTACCCGGTATGCATCGGAAAACTCTGTCTCCTGCATTTCCTTATCGAGACTATCCAGGCTGTTCACATAATCTTCCCACGCTACATAATAAATAAGTCCCATTTCCAGATAAGGACTGTCCCCATTTTGTTCCACAACCTCTTTTGTCTCCTTTTTCTCCTTTACTCCTTCCTGAACTCCCGCCTCTGGCTGATCCTGATCCGCTGCAATCGCTTTTGTTTCCGGCTTTTTCACTGTCCCTCCGATGATTGCTGCACTCATGATACAAACCGCCAGAATTGCAAGCAAAATCTTTTTTGCCGAAACCTTATCCCTCGGTCTTTCCATTTCCCTTTCCAGAAAACCAATTTCTTTTTGCATATTTTTCAATACTTTTATGGCATTTTTCCCACTGCTATAACACTTTCCAAGCATTCTTTTCCAGACTCGCTCTTCTTTCCGTGTAAATGCCTTTGGATCCAGACATTTTTCTACTGTAAATTCCATTATCTTTGCCAGACCATACAGATCATCCGACCGTTCTGTCTTCTGCGAAAGAACCCTTTCTTTCCTTACAAAAAGCATACGAAGCTTTTTCTTCTTCATCTGCTTTAAAAGTTCCTCGTTTTCCGGTTCATTGATATCCAGAAGACAAAGCATTCCGTCTCCGGTTATGATCACTGCATATGGATTCACATATCCATACGCCGCATCCTCATTTCCACAACGATAATACTGTTCCAGCTGTTTTGAAAGCTGTCTGATCCAGTCAAATACTGTTTCTTTTTCCACCCGGATCCCCTGTTTGATATACTCCATCAAAGAACAGCCTTTTGCATAGTCATTTACCATATAACTCCAGCCATTCTGATCCACAAAACGGAGTACCGCATAGTCTCTTCTTTCTTCCATCCTGTTCCTCCCTGTGTCTGTTCATTCATATTAACTTGTCCTGAAAATGTCACATCGAATCATGTGTCTGATATCATATACTTTTCTTGTGATCTGTTTCAAAGCAGAGAATGTCACCCGGCGTATCTTCAGAGTATTTCATTATACCGGATGCAATTTCCTATAAAATAAAATTAGAATCGAATTAGAGTGACTTCACTATACACTGACATCTGCCACTTTACAAGCAGAACTTTTTTCAATAATTCACAAACTTTTTGTTCTAAAATCAGTCACTGATCTTTTTATTTTCTATAATCCTCTGACAGTCACAAGGATTCCCTGTCTTGTGCATTCTGCCAGATTGGTTACTGTTCACAGTACCTGTGACCAGCAACGCGTCTCGCCATTTTAAATCGCCTTTGGCGATGGGCGAGATGCGATTCAAGATAAAAGGTGCAGCCTCCGTGCCAATCAGCGTCGTGATTGACACGGGAGTGAACAGTAACCCGGACTGTACTTTTTCCCATTCCCACTTGCTTTTCACTCCCGTATCGCTTATCCTTTTATTGAATATATTTATGAAAGAAGGCATACCTATGGCTCAATCTTCACATGTACTTCACGAAATCCATCCTGTATTTAACACAGACTCCCGCATTCTGATCCTTGGGAGCTTCCCTTCTGTAAAATCACGGGAAAGTCAGTTTTTCTACGGGCATCCAAGAAACCGTTTCTGGGATCTTCTTGCCACACTTACAGGTGAACCACTTCCTGCCGGCATAGAAGAGAAAAAATCACTGCTCCTTGCACACCACATTGCCGTCTGGGATGTGATCGCCTCTTGTGATATCGAAGGCTCCAGTGACAGCAGTATCCACAATGTCGTTCCCAATGACCTTTCAGAGATTCTTCAGACGGCATCCATCCGGCAGATTTTCACCAACGGTGGCACTGCATACCGCTTATATAAAAAATACTGTTTTCCACAAACTCAGCAAAAAGCAATCTGTCTGCCATCCACAAGTCCGGCAAATGCAGCCTGGTCAAAGAAACGCCTGCTTACCAAATGGAATCAGATCTGTCCTTATCTCGAATAAGAACCAGCAAACCGGCTTTCATCGCCCCGTTCAAAAATGAGGTCAAGATTTTTTGAACTTTTTTCATTTTAATACTTGACATATTATTTTTTCTGATGTATACTTAATTTTGTTGTTGAGCAACACAGTTCAACACACGATATAAATGTGCGTTTAGCTCAGCTGGATAGAGCGTTTGGCTACGGACCAAAAGGTCGGGGGTTCGAATCCTCTAACGCACGCTGTAAGAGGTCTTTCGTGAGAAAGACCTCTTTTTTATATTTGCCAAGCTGGGCACATATAAAAAGTGCCCAGATAATTTTCATACCAGGACACATTCATTTCATTTCTTTTCGCTTTTCCACTCTGCATTCTATCCAAGTGCCACATCCAGCGTCGTTCCAATAAAAGGGATCATGATCCCGGTAAATAAATTCATGCTTTAAACTGCTGCTCCTGCTTCCTGTGTTAAAATTTCTGTCAGAGCCGCACCACTGCTTGTATGACTGCGAACCACCTTCGCATTGCTTCTTTTTGCCTCATCAAGCGCGGTTTTTACCATCTTGTGCGATACTGTATTTGTAAAAAGTACAAACAGGTCAGGCTGTCCAAGCTGCTTATTCAGATCGGCAGACATATGCGTAAATACTTTAGCTTTACATTTAAACTGTTTGCATATTTTTTTATACTGACAGACCATTCTGTCATGACCTCCTACAATTACAACGCTCATTCTTATCCATCTCCTTAATTCATTCTAATAACGATTGTGATTTTTTTGTATGCCGCCCCGCAGAAACGGAGCGGCTCTTTTTTGATGATTATTTAGCTTTTAATTTTTGATTTTTATTTGTTTTTGATTCGATTATAATTTTATTTGATTATTTAGCTTTTTCGGTTTTCTGTTTTATTTAAAAGGTGTTCGTATCTCTTATAAGCCAGCCACCTCCCTGCCGAGTGACTCACACTCATCTATTGCATCTGCTCCCGGTGTTCCGTGGCAGATAAGTCCTTCTCCGCCGACGATCTGTGCGCCAGCCTGTTCCATTCTTTCAGCCCATGTACGCATCCATTCGCCGTCTCCCCAGTCATAGGATCCAAACAGGGCAACCTTTTTTCCTGATGCAAATCCTTCCAGTTCAGATACAAACGGTTCTACCGTTCCGTCTTCCAGTTCTTCAGCTCCCATTGCAGGGCATCCAAGTACCCAGACAGCCTGATCTTTTAAATCAGCAGGCGAAATAGTTTCCATCGGTACTACATCAGCACTTTTCCCTGCTGCTGTAATTCCTGCTCCAATTGCCTGTGCCATTGCTTCTGTATTTCCTGTTCCGCTCCAGTATGCTACACAAATATCACTCATTTTTAAATTCTTCCTTTCTTTTTTCTTTCTATCATCTACCAGGTTTTATTCCTTTATGCAGGCTGTATGTCAAATGGCTGTCTCACGCTTCTTGCTGCATGCCACAAATCCTTCCCTGCCTGCATTTCCCTGATAAATTCCTCTTTTACAACGTTGTAGATAGAAAACATTTTCTTGCGTTCTTCTACGTTCTCATACACTTTCCAGTATCCCTGATAAAGGAAATCTTTTCCGTTGTGCTCAATAAACCCTTTCACATCTGCAAGTGGATATCCGAGGAAAATTCCAAGTTCATGTGGAAATTCTGCACTTCCATGCTGATATCCTTCAAATCTCAGATTCATGATCTGAAGCATCTGTGGAAACTCAAATCCCCGATAGCCAAATGTATCAAGAAATTCGCTGTATTCTTTTTTTCCAAGGATTTCAAGAATCTCTTCTTCTCTGTAGATCAGCCATACTTTTCGGACTCCGCTGTCGCAAAGCATGCTGTATGAAATTCCCATCTCTTTCAGACTTTCCGCAACTTCCTTTTCACTTACATTTTTCAAGGTCAGAATATTGGATGGCTTTACACCGGTCAATACCGGAGCACACTGCCATGCAATTTCCATCTGAGCAGATGTCTGTGCATCTTTCTGCATCCAGTTCATGTTGTTTTCCTCTTGTATGAGTTTGTTTAAATTTATTTTAGTTAGCTTTTTCTAACTATTTATAGTCTACTATATTAGTGGGATTTTGTCTATAGGAATTTTTGAGAAGTTTTCTCATTAACCCGTAATTTATGTTTTTACAACATACATTCTATCTGCCCTGGAAATATATCTTACTGTAATTTTGTAATCATTTCTGCAAAAAAAAAGTGTATCAAAGTTTTTCAACCTTGATACACTGTATTTTTACAATTAACAGTCTTCCGCAATCTTATCAATCAGTCTCACTGTATCTTCCCATCCAATACACGGATCCGTAATCGATTTACCGTATACCATATTTCCGCCGATATCCTGTCTTCCTTCTACCAAGTAGCTTTCTACCATTACACCTTTGATCAGTTTTTTCAGCTTTGAATCATAATTTCTTGTGTGCAGCACTTCGCTTACGATTCTGAGCTGTTCTTTGTACTGCTTGTTAGAATTGGAATGATTGGCATCAATGATCGCTGCAGGATTCTTCAAATTCTTCTGCTCATACATATCCAGAAGTCTCTTGCAATCCTCATAATGGTAGTTTGGAATCGTTGTGCCATATTTATCCACGCCGCCCCGCAGGATCACATGTGCCAGATCATTCCCACCTGTCGTCACATCTTGCCCACGATAAATGAAGCGGTGCGGTCCCTGTGCTGCAACAACAGAATTGAGCATTACCGATAAATCTCCACTTGTCGGATTCTTCATCCCAATCGGGATATCCATTCCGCTCGCAGTCAAACGGTGCTGCTGGTTCTCAACCGAACGCGCACCAATCGCTTCATAAGAAAGAATATCATCCAGATAACTTCTGTTCTCCGGATAAAGCATCTCATCTGCTGCTGTCAGATAAGTCTCCTGCATGGCTCTGATATGCATTTTACGGATTGCAATGATTCCGGCAAGCAGATCCGGTGCCTGCTCCGGATCCGGCTGATGCAGCATTCCCTTGTATCCCTCTCCGGTTGTACGTGGCTTGTTCGTGTAGATTCTTGGAATGATCATCAGCTTATCCGATACTCTGTCATTTAACTTTGCAAGCCTGTTCACGTACTCACATACCGAATCTTCATTGTCCGCCGAACATGGCCCGATGATCACCACGAATTTGTCTGATTTCCCTGTAAAAATATCACGGATCTCCTCATCCCGCTTCGCCTTGATAGCTTTTAATTTATCCGATAACGGATATTCGTTTTTCAGGTCTGCCGGTAATGGCAGCTCTGCGTTCACTCTCATTCCCATTGTATTATCCTCCTGCATGTATTTTTCTAGTCCTGATAATATCTTACCATATCTCTTGTAATTTCTGAAACAGAATGTGCACCGCACATCTGCATGGCATCTTTGAGTTCTGCTCCCAGCTTATCAATGTAAAGCTTCACACCTTCTTCTCCACCGCCATAGACCGCTACAACGAACGGCCGGCAGATCAGTACACCATCAGCACCAAGTGCAAGTGCCTTAAAAATGTCTGTACCGGAGCGAATCCCTCCGTCAACCAGAATCTTCATAGAACCGTTCACTTCTTTTACAATCTCTTCCAGCACTTCTGCAGTTGCCGGACACTGATCCAGCACTCTTCCTCCGTGATTAGATACGATGATCGCATCGGCACCTGCTTCTTTTGCTTTTCTCGCGCCTTTCGCTGTCATCACGCCTTTGACAATAAATGGTCTTCCAGCCATCTTCACAATCTCGGAAAGCTCCTGTACATTCTTGCTTCCTGCCGGCGGATTCATATTTTTCAGAAACGGAAGTCCTGCCGCATCAATATCCATCGCTACCGCAAATGCTCCTGACTTCTTCACCAGTTCCATCTTCTCCCGGACAGTATCCAGATTCCAAGGCTTTACTGTAGGTATCCCGCATCCATCATTTTCACGGATTGCCTCCGTTGCAGCCTCCATTACCTTTGCATTCACTCCATCTCCGGTAAATGCGGCGATTCCGGCATCTGCACAGGCTGATACCAGTACATTATTATAAGAAACATCATCATACCTGTCACTGTAGTGCAGATTCACGGCTCCAACCGGTCCTGCAAAGAACGGCATCTTAAATTCCTTTCCAAATAAATTCACAGAAGTGTCTGTCTCTCCGCCATCACAGATCGTATCCATGTTCACGCGGATCTCCTGCCACTTTTTATAATTTCTGATCGCAGTATCACCAACACCTTTTGCGCCCGGTCCCGGTATCTGGTTTTTACATGCTCTTCCATCACAAACCGGACAGGCTTTGCAGTAAAGCCCCATAGATAATTTTGCGTTTTCCATCATTTCCTGATATGTCATATCATTCCCTGCTTTCTTTTGTTTTCCTGTATCTGACAGCTTCGACTTTCTGCCACGTTACTTAGTCAGTATGATATCACTTTTCTGCCTGTTCGACAAGAATACCTCCTTGTTTTTGACAGGATTTTCCCCTATAATAAAAACAGAACACTTGAATCATAAAGGAGACTTAACTTAGAATGAAATGCCCTGTATGCGGTCACAAAGTCCGCCCCAGCAAAAAATATCCCGGCAAATATCTCTGTGATACCTGCCGTAAAAGATTTCCGGCATCCGCTGTGATTCCGGATGATACAGATACCCGAAGTGCCAGATCTTCTGCCCATAAGCATGGATCTGTTTCCAGAAAAAAGCGCCCGGCTGCCAGACAGCAGGCTTTTTTCGACGATCCCCTGAACGGACCGGAGATCTACCACAGCACAGCTGCTGCCATGCGCAGCATGCGTAAAAATGTTCCGGAAGCAGAAGAAGCAGAAGCTCAGAAGAAAACCACTGAAAAAAAAGAGACTGAAAAAGTTTCTACAGACAAACCCTTTTCCGGAAATGAATCCTCCGTACAGGAGCATGCTCCAGTTCCAGAACCAGTTATCAGCTCCGGTCAGGAAGATGAACCTGCTGCCAAACCAACGCCAGTTTCCAAAAACGATACTGCAGGCACAAAGTCCGATGTATCTTCTGATGATGTAACTTCACCAGACCAGCTAACAAACCCCAAAAAGAAACACAAAAAAAGTCTGCCGTTTATCATCTTGATTCTCATCCTGATCATTATTGCGGTTATATTCCTTTTTCCCAAAATGCACACTTCTTCTGACAATTCTTCCGGCACTTCAACACCGAAGAAGACAGCTGATGCCACCAAAGAGATCTATAAGCAAAATGAGACCGCCGCATACAATGGCATTGAGATTACGATGGACAGCTACGTAGAATCCGAAGGAGATGACTGGTCTGTCCCGACAGAAGGCAATGAATTTATGTTTGTCCATATGACAATTGTCAATCAGACATCTGATGATCTGGTCATCAGCAGTATGGCAAGCTTTGAAAATTATTGTGACGATACCAAACTTGACTACAGTGCAGCTGCATTTACTGCTCTTGCAACCACAAGCGACCAGCCAAAGCTCGATGGAACGATCGCTCCCGGCGAAACCCTGGAAGGATATCTTTCTCTGGAAGTCCCACTGAACTGGTCTACCATCGAAATCCGATATACCGATAAGATCTGGTCTGATGATGCCATTCATTTTCAGATCAAGCGCCAGGAGTAAACTACTACCTGCAGATACATGGATGGCAAAAGCAAGCTTCTTCGGAATTCTCTGTCAAATAAAAAAGGATGCAGCTCTATGCTAACACCACATAAGGCAGTAACTTAAAAATTATAAGAATACAACTTTATAGGGCATTGCAAAGAACAGAGAAAGACTTTGACTGTAAAAGGTCAGAGTCTTTTTTCTATGTTTTGAAAATCCACACATTTGCAATTTAAAAATCAGCCGAGTAGAATATAGTCAAGGAGGGATTCGCAATGAGAACTATCAAATACCATCTTGCACTGACCGATAACGGATACAGTTTAATCATCAATTCACTAAATAACCTGAGAAACGACTTAATCGCACAAGGCAGATATACCGATGCAGTCGATGATGTGCTTGTGGAGTTTATCGGTGCAAAGAAAAAGAATTTCAAAATAATTTATCAGGAGGGCTGATTATGAATGTGCAGTATGAACAGCAAGGCAATTATCTTATCCCTTGCATAAGAACCAAGGAGCAAGAAGAAATACATTTAGGCGTTTTGGCAAACCGTCACAGACAATATCTAAAGCAGAACCATAAGGTGCGATATTATAATCTTCTGACGAGAGAAAGGCTCTATGATTATCTTGACGGTGTCGAGTGTCAAGCAGAAGATTTATTTGAACAGACAGTAAAATCACTTGCCGAAAAGGAGCAAGTTACAGAAAAACTCAAAGCAATGAATATGATGTTATGGGTGCAAAAGATGAATAATATTCGCAACCGAGCAACAGAAATCGTTAATGAACAAGTGATTTATAGATGAGGAAAAGGCATAACTTACGGAGAAAATTTCCGTAGGTTGTGCCTTAATTTTATTTGTGAGATTAGATTGTATAATCTTAGCGAGCAGACCATTTGGTTATCCAAACGGTAAAATGCTCATTAGGGACACCCTAATACCCGGATAATAATTTTTGCTTAGCGGTTACGCACACTCCATTACCAAATTTCAAAATACGAATTCTACTTTTCGTTGTTATTGAAAAATGTTTTACCGGAAACAGGTATTGCTTTTGGTTCAACATATTCGATTCTATATATTTTGCATCTAAATTTTTCTAATGAAGCATCAATATCATCAAAAACATTTTGAAATATTGAAACATTAGTATACCCTTGGAGATTTTTCTCTTTTGACAAAAAGTATTTCTGATTAAGTTCAGATACTTTTAAAATACATACTGGAAAATTGCCATTTCCATCTTTTAATAGATTAAAATGGTATACTTCGTTTCGAAACTGATAAACAATTTTTCTCAACTTATCATATATTTGCTCATATGCTTTTTGTCGAATACATTTGTTAGCTATAATAAAATCCAAGTTCCCGTATGCGTTGTCAAGATTTCCCAATTCAACCATTGATGCCTCTCGATAACTGTCCATGCATTGAAGGAAAACTTCTTTGTAACCAGCCATATTCGAATCATATAGATGAGTTAATTCCTTGTTATCATCAGTATTTTCATCAAAAGGAATGGGAATGTTTTCTTTATACCAAGAAATCAAATTTTCCTTTGCATTAACTGATATTTTTTCATCATTACTTAAAAGATGAAATTTTTCCTTCAATGCATTTGAATCGTCTTCATGTATTGCATCAACAATTAAATTTATAGGCGCATCCACATCAAGATATTTTATCTTTTTTAATTCATTTAATACCTTGGTTGCCTGAAGCCAAAATTCTTCCATTGCTTTTCGTCTTTCAACATAATATTCTGTTAATGACATTATAAAGCCAAGAGCAGCTCCGCCGAAAATTGCCATAGATATGTCATAAGTTATACAATTACTATTCTTGCCAATGATAAAGGCAAGAACTAATGACAAGGCTGTAATAATCAATGTAATAATAGTTAGCCATTTTTTTGCTTTCATTTCAGTTCCTCATCAATTCTCCGATTTATTTCCATATGGAATGATATCTTCCGCTACCATAGATACAGTACGAGATTGTGGAAATGTATAAGTAGTAGCCATAGGCATATCGGAATTTTCTTCAAAATTCTCTACTTGTTCCATAACTTTCGTAAAAACCTCTGGACTATATTGAGGTGGATAGCCGTTCTTTACGAGACAAATTTTAATATCAAGTTTGAGCTGATTGCGTACATTTTGGTTGTTAAGCCAATCAGAAAAAGAAGATTTTGTATCAATTATCTCTTTCACTTTTTTAGCAAGAATTTTACATTTATCATTTACAATCATACCACCAATTTCTTTATCCTCGCCATATTCAAAATTATACTGGTCTCGTAAGGATACTAAAATATCGTAAAATGCTTTTTCCTCAAAGGTTAAACCAATTTTACGGAAACTTTCACGGCTTTCGTTCATTTGACGGAGTATCTGTAATGCTTGTTCCGTGGCATTTTTAATAATATCTTCAGATGCCTGTTCTTGTGTAGCTCCAGCTTCTTCTGCACTAATATGTTTTCGTCTTTCATGATATATAGCAATCGTTTCTTCAAGCATTTCCTGATAAGTCTTTGCAACAATCTTGTTAATCTTACTGTATTCTTTAATCTGCTTGCGAATCATTTTTATAAGTAGCTCTAGCTTGGTGGCAGGCATTTTTACATCAGAAAGCTTTTCAAAATACTCCGGGCTAAAGATATCCTCTTCCTCCCCAGCATCAAGGACACTCTCCACTTGATTGTAACGTAATGCCTCGTCGACCATTTTAGAAACAGCACGATTCATACTGTCTGTATCAAGCTCAGTTGTACCACTCATTTTGCGAACAAAACCAGCAATTGCCATAAAGCATTGTGCCAAAGCGGATTCACTGTCAGATAAATCGCCAGATGGTTGAGCAATATCGTAGCCAAGACGCATTCTTCTAACAGTCTTTAAAAAATAGGTTTTAAATGATACCTTTTGTGTACCGTTTTTACCTTCAGAATTTAATTCCTCTGTAGAAGAAAACACGTACTCCGCAGCTTTGGCAAGCAAGCAATAACGTTCTACAGGATCTCCGTTCGGATTTAAAAATGGTTTCAAATCGTATCCGGTAAACATAGTCTTTAAAATTTCAAGTTCTTCTCTAAAAACTTGGGTAGCCTGTTCTACATCATCCTCGGTGGGTGCAACAGATGTATCTCCGCCATAAATTTTCATAGCTTCACGCATATTATCACGGATTCCGATATAGTCAATGACCATACCAAATTTCTTTCCCGGATAAACCCTATTAACACGACTAATTGTTTGAATAAGCAGATGTTTTTTTAGAGGCTTATCATTATATAGATACGTAAGACTTGGCACATCAAAACCAGTAATCCACATATCAACAACAATAACTATACGGAAGTTGGATTTTTCCTGCTTAAAGGCAGCATCTAATTCCTTTGAACGTCTATCATTTTTTACACCGCCAAGGTAATTATACATTTCTTTCTCATCATTGCTGCCAACACTGGCAACCATAGCCATAAACGGCATAGGTTTTAATTCATCAAGTTCTTCCTTTGTAGCTTCTATGCCATCGGGAATTTTCTTTTCTTCAAACCATTCTGGATATTTATCTCTAAATTTTCTGAGTAACTCATAAGCAATTTTTCTGTTAGAACAAACAATCATCGCTTTTTGTATTCTGTCAGGTTCTTTATCGCAAGCAGATACATAATGGTCATGAATATCTACAGCAAGACGTTCCAAACGGGAAGGCTCTCCAAGAATAATTTCCATGGAACTCATAGCTTTTTTACTTGCTTCAATATCTTCCTCGGTAGCACCATCATCAGCACAAGTTTTATAATAAGCCTCAATTTCTTTTACTTTTTTGGTATCTAAAAGGACTTTCGCAATTCTCGGATGATATTTGATAGATACAGTTAATCCATCTGCAACAGCTTGGTCCATCGTATAACGGTCAATCTCATCACCAAAAGTTTGATAAGTTTCTGCAATAGGAGTACCGGTAAATCCAACAAATGTGGCATGTGGAAATGCTTCTTTTAACACCTTTGCATATGGCTTAGAAACCATAGCTTTCATGTTTTCATCAGCATCTTTACTAAACTGAATTTTTCTTGAATGCTCTAACTGCGTTCTATGTGCTTCGTCAGAAAAACAAATAATATTATGTCGGTCGTTAATGAGACCAATTTTATCTTCCTTACGGTCGCAAAATTTCTGGATGGTGCAAATATAAAAACCGCCGCTTTCTCTGCTGCCAAGTTCTTGTCTGAGGTTATTTCTGCTTTTAACTATGGAAACTTCACCGAGGTTTAAAAATTCTTTGCTCTTGGCAAATAGCTTAATTCCCTGTTCCTGAAGTTCATCACGGTCAACAATCATAACGATAGTCGGAGAGCCAATTTCAGGAATATCACTGCAACGCAAGGCAAGCTGTCTGGCAAGAAACGCCATAGTATATGTTTTTCCGCATCCGGTTGCACCAAAATATGTACCACCTTTTCCTGTTTGCTCCATAACGGATTTTATAATACTCTGTTTAAGCAGTCTTACAGCAAAGAACTGCGGATAACGGCAAACAATTTCACGTTCATCACAATCGAAAATTTCATCTTGAAAATAAATGTAATCACGGAATATTTCCAAGAAACGCTCAGGTGCATACACACCCTTAATCATAGTTTCGGTTTCTGCAAAAGGCATGGTAGAAATCTTATCAGCATCGTTTACACGCCTCCAAGCATAGAAATGTTCATAAGGTGTGCGTACCGTTCCTAATCTTGTTTTAACTCCATCAGAGATACACGCTAAAGGGCAATAATGTAGCAAATGCGGAATATCACGCCAGTAGCGAATGGTGATCTGCTCCCATGCGTCATAAATTGTAGAATGAGAATCGGCAGGATTCTTTAATTCGATAATGCATAGTGGCATGCCATTTACATACAAAAGCACATCCGGTCGGCGGTTTTCACGTTGTCCGTTATTTATATAGTCTACTGTTAGCTGATTTACTACATGAAATATATTGTTTTCTGGTGTTTCAAAATCAATAAGAGTAACCTGTATTGGTAAACCACTTTGCGGTGTGAATTGAATACCGTCAACCATCCATTTATAGACCTTATGCAAAGTGGCAAAATCACTCTCTGCACCGACAAGGCGAACAGTATCATAAATTTGCTCAATTTCTTCTTCCAACAAGTCTGTATTTGCTTTTGTAATAAATGCTCTGAAATCATCTGCAATAAGCACGTCTCTGTAACAGCGTTTAATCTTATTTCCCGGCAGATACGTCCAACCAACCGACTGCAAAAAAGCGATGAAAGCACTTTCATATTCCGACTCGCAGTAGCGACCGTTATAGTTTTTCAGCTTTGCCATGTGCCTACGCCTCCTTTCAACCCTGTGTTTCTTCGATAGAGCCTTTGATCAGTATCGGACACAGGTCTTTGATCTGGGTTTTCAGTTTCTCGTTAATTTCCTTGCGGGTCAGATAGGCTTCGTAAATATTTACAATATCCTGCTGAATCTCAATCGAGGGAATCGGAATCCGCACATCACACATTTCGTCCCAATCAAAGGTTTCTCTGGCACTGCCCCAGGAATGGAAACGAGCGTAGCGGTCAAATTCATCACGACAAATATAGAGCATCAAAAATTCAGGCAATAGGTATCGTGTATCCGTCTTAAAAACCGTTGAAATAGAAGATACAAGAAAGGTTTCCTCTGTTCGATTAAATCCAAGCGACATTTTATCGCCTCTGCGCGAGGTATCCGAAACATACGCAATATAGCGCGGTGGTACAGTTTTATAATTCGATACACTTACACCATTCATATTTGCTTTTGTTTCAATCATGTCCTTGGATACCGATAAGCCACGCACTGAATCGGCTGAAAGATTAAGTGTATTCCTTTCATCTGACGGCATGAGGTACTTTCCGATTGCAACAGAAGGTGTGTTTCTTCGCAGTTCTTCGATATACGCATCACAAGTCAGTTTCAAATCCTCCAGCCCACGCTCATAGCTTTGCTGGTTGGCAAGCATTGCATTATAGACATCCACATACTTCTGCTGAATGTCGAGGGGTGGGAGGTCGATTTCTATGTCGCACATTTCGCTCCAATCGAAGGTTTCTCTTGCTGAACCCCATGAATTAAAACGTGAATATCTGTCGAATTCGGGGCGATTAAAGTACATAAAGAGATAGTCAGCATCCAGCAAATCCACTCTGGTTACCCTAAATACAGTGTAAATTGACGAAATTAAAATTTCATTTTTCGTACTGTTGAAAGCAAGTGCAATTTTATCTCCTCTTCTTGATGTGTCTGCAACATAAGCAAATTCACCATGCTTGACTACTTTATATGAAGTCAAGCTGACACCATTAAGATTCGCTTTAGTTGCTATAAATGATTTTTCAGTAGATATTCCTCTTACATCATCAGCAAGATAATCATTTTTTGTATTTCTCTCATCACACTGTTCAATCAGTTCTCCCAGCCTGTATTTACTCAATTCCATAGCCAATCCCCCTGAATGCATCTTCCAGCATCTGCTGGGATTTCTTTTCCTGCTTCATGACCTCCTGCATTTCCGACTGGATACGGGACATTTCCTTTTCGTAGTCAATTTCCAGGTCGTGGTCGATAAATTCAATGTATTTGCTCGGGGTCAGCGCCCAGTTATTCTGCTCGATCTCCGCAATGCCCACACTGCGGTACAGCTCAGGCACTTCGTAGTTTTTGCCGTCTGTTCCCTCGCTCTGCCATGTGTGATAAATGTCGGCAGCTCTTTCAATCTGCGCAGTATCAAGCATTACCTTCTTCTTGCTTTCGCCCTTTACCGGATTTTCTGTCCATGTACGCAAATCCATAAAGAGAATTTCATGCTCACGGTTACGCAAATTTCTGCCGTGGTATTTGCCACCCTTTTTATTCTGATTTAAAATCCAAAGAGTAACGCTGATATCGGTTGTAATAAACAATTCTCTCGGCAAAACGATAATCGCTTCCACCTTATCATTCTGTATCAGTTTTTTGCGGATTTCCAATGTGTCACTGTCGTTCAGTGCGCCGTTGGCAAGCAGGAAACCAGCCACGCCGGACTGCTTTTTCAGGTGCGAGAGGATATGTAGAATCCACGCATAGTTGCCGTTGCTCTCCGGCGGCGTCTGGTAATCCGCCCAGCGAGGGTCATGCTCCAAGGTACTGTCATACCAGCTTTTGAGGTTAAATGGCGGATTTGCCATAATGTAATCGAAGTACAACCCCTTGTGCAGGTCATTCAGAAAGCTGGAATCACTGGTTTCGCCAAGGTTATGGCTGATGCCGCGCAAGGCAAGGTTCATTTTTGCAAGACGATATGTTGCAGGTTCTTTTTCCTGCCCATATACATTGATACGGTTAATATCGCCTTGTTTAGATTTTACGAGTGCAGCACTTTGAATAAACATACCACCAGAACCACAGCAAGGGTCATACAGCGTGCCATCATACGGTTCAATCATAGTTGCAATTAGCTGTACAACATCGTGCGGTGTATAGAACTCGCCCTCCTCCTTGGTGGCATTGACCGCGAATTCTTTCAGAAAGTATTCGTATACGCGACCGATCAGGTCTTTTTCTTCTCCGAACTTCTTATGGCTGATTTTATTGACTTCATCAATCAGTTTTTTGATATCATTCGGTGCAAGATTGCGTGTAGTAAATGTACCTTCCACAAAGCACCCTTTTAATTGCTTAGAACTGGCAGCAATACTATGAAGTGCATTGTCTAATGCAACATTAAGCTTTGGTGCAGGAGTATTGATAATGGTAGACCATCTTGCTTCAGGTGGAAGATTATATGTGCCGTCCGCAAAGGTGGCATCGTCAAAGAATGCTGCACGAATATTTTCATCATCCGGGTCAAGCCCTTGTTCAATTAAGATTTGGCGTAATTTTTCAATACCATCCTCATATTTTTCTCCGATAAATCTTAAAAATACCAGTGTCAGCATCATATCACGTTTTTCAAAAAATGAACCCGAATTACGTGCTGCACGTAAGATATCTCTACATTTAAAAAGAATTGAATCGAGATTGATTGTATCCTCTGTCTTTTTCTTTGCCATAATTTTAGTTGTCCTTTCCCAAAATGTTCCATTGTTCTTCCAAAGCGGTAAAGTCAATACCATGAATATCACAAAAATCTTTAAGCTTTTTCATAGCAGCCATATTCGGTTTGCTTTTGCCACCTTCCCAACGGTTTATTGATGAAAAGGAAACTCCAATTTCTCTCCCAAAAGCTTCTTGAGACAGAAAATATTTTTTACGAATTTTCTTTATTTCGTCTGAATAACTCATGTTTTATCTCCTAATAATTCTATGTCAATGATATAGCATTATTATAGCAGAAAATAATATGGATTTCTGCCCATCTGTACTTTTTTACAGATGGGTCTTTATTTTTACAAAACAAGGGGGCAAAACGCAAAGAAATTTCTAATAAGTGAAGGAATAAATTTTATAAGAGTTCAAGGAACCCCCTGATGGTTTATGCGCTGAAAAGTATTTTTCTTTTTAATTATCCGATTTGGGTGTGCATTTTGACACCCTTTGTCCAAATGAGTGAAAGGAGTTTTTACAATGCCAAGATTGTCAAAAAAGCAAAAACAGGAATGGGATTTTTTCGTAAATCCCAAAACAGGCAGATGAACATACAACAAGTTTGGCAGAAAATGTCATAACGATTGCAAACAAAGTTATCGTGTCATTATTGTTTACTGCCGCAAATTCAAGGCAAAAAGGAGCGTAATTACAAAAAATGATAAATAACACTTACCAAGAATTTCAAAGCTCATACAAGCGAAAAAATTACTGATTTCTGCACCAAATCAATACAGAAACGGAGGTGATACAGTGAACAAATATTTCAAAATATCGGACGCCAAAAACTTTGCTTTCTACAAAGTGCCTAAAGCGTTATTTGAAGAAAAGTACAAATCGGTTTCAACAGATGCAAAAATGCTGTACGGTCTTTTGCTTGACCGAATGTATCTGTCCGTCAAAAACGGTTGGATAGATAAGCAAGGCAGAGCGTATCAATATTTCACAATAAAATCCGTTCAGGAAAAACTGCATTTCGGTCACGAAAAAATATGCAGATTGTTTTCAGAACTCGAAACAGCAGACTTAATATTACGCAAAAGACAAGGTCAAGGCAAGCCGAACATGATCTATTTAAAACAATTCTGATTTTCGGTTTTCTTGATTTCCGAATACCGGAAAGTATTAAGACTTATAGAATAAGACATTACCTGCCGAAAAGAAAAACATATAGGAGATAACTAAATGATACAGATAATAGATATAGACTTGCTTGTTCCGTTTGAAAATCATCCGTTTAAGGAAAGAAGCGGAATTGAGCAACAAGAATTAACAGAAAGCATAAAAGAAAACGGATTGCTTGAACCAATAATTGTCCGTCCTTTTCCGGCAGGTAAGTACGAAATTATCAGCGGACACAGACGAGTTGAAGCCTGCAAAGCGTTGGGGATAACGAGGATACCCATGACAATAAAAGAACTTACAAAAGACGAGGCAATTGTACAAATGGTGGACTCAAATATACACCGTGAGCATATCTTGCCAAGCGAAAAAGCCTTTGCATACAAAATGAAATTAGAAGCTTTGAAACACCAAGGCAAGACTTCGTGCCAACTTGGCACAAAGTTAAGGACAGATGAAAAAATTGCAGAAACCGTCAATGATAGTGCAAGGCAAATACAACGATATATCCGCCTGACATGCTTAATACCCGAACTACTTAAACTGGTTGACGAAGAAAAAATATCTTTTACTCCTGCGGTTGAAATTTCATATCTGTCGGAGTATGAGCAAAGAACATTGCTTGACCAAATAGAATTTACCGACGCTACGCCGTCATTATCACAGGCACAGCGATTAAGAAAATTCAGTGAACAAGGCAGATATTCAACCGATGTTGCGTTTGCCGTTTTGTGCGAAGAAAAGCCCAATCAAAAAGAACAAGTCCGATTTATGGAAGATGATATACGCAAATATTTTCCGAAAAACTACACCAAATCCGATATGCAAAAGACAATTATTTCACTGCTTGAAAAATGGCAGAAACAAAGAGAAAGAAACAGGAGGAACGAGCGATGACAGATAAAAACAATTCAATATATGCACCATATTTTGAAACGAATGATGAACCGTTCTTTATGAAAATAGGCAACACAACTTACGAAGTTAGCACACATTTTAATCCCAATGGCAGAGAAAATGTGCTTCAGCAATTTCAGAAACTGATATTGCCTGAAAAGCCAATTTGATATTCACACACTATCCAAAAGACACAGGGCGTAATAAAATAAATATATCTTTGTTATGCCCTGTTGTCGGAAAGGAGCGTAAAATTATGACAACAGAAACAAACGATGAGCTCATCACTGCCCTTTATTGCAGATTATCTGTCGAGGATGAAAAAGATAAAAGGGTATCCGATGATGAATCAAACAGTATAAGTAATCAGAAACAAATCTTGCTTGATTATTGTAAAAAGCACGGCTTCAAAAATACAATGTTCTTTGTAGATGATGGGATTTCCGGTACAAGTTTTGAAAGAAGTGATTTTCAGCGTATGCAAAGAATGGCTGAGGAAGGTAAGATTTGTAGGATTATTGTAAAAGACCTTTCCCGCTTCGGCAGAGAACAGGTTGAAGCCGGAAGACTTACACAAATTGTATATCCTTCCTTAGGTATCACATTTATTTCCATTCAGGAAAATGTAAACAGCACAACCGGCGACGGTATGGAAATGCTTCCGTTTTACAATATTTTTAATGAATGGTATGCTGCACAAACCTCTAAGAAAATCCGTGCTGTATGGCAATCCAAAGCGGAGCATGGTAAGCGTGTTTCTGCAACAGTTCCGTTCGGATATATGAAAAGCCCAGATAACAAAGAACAATGGATAATTGATGAACCCGCTGCCAATATTGTACGCAAAATCTATTCTTTATGTCTTGCAGGTCGAGGACCGCTACAAATTGCAAAGCAGTTAGAAAAGGAAAATATACTTATTCCATCGGCATATTATGAAAGTATCGGAAAAAAACACACACAGAAAGTGCCTTGCGATTCTTGCAAATGGGATCAGAAAACTGTTGTAAATATTCTTGAAAACAGGCAATACACCGGTTGTGCGGTAAACTTCAAAAGCACGACTGTCAGCTATAAGGTTCATAAGGTAATTCATAATCCTACTGAAGAATATCAAATTATTCCCAATATGCAAGAGCCGATTATATCTGAAGAACAGTGGCTTAGGGTACAGGAATTGAGAAAACATCGCCGCCGACCTACAGCAACAGGAAGACAAAGCTTGTTTTCAGGTTTGGTATATTGTCCTGATTGCGGAGCTAAATTACACTTTTGTGCAGCGAAAAGTCTTAAACGAAATCAAGAATTTTGGCGATGCTCAAATTACAAAAGCGGCAGAGGTGAATGCCAAATTCACTATATCAGAGATATATCGTTAGAACAGATTGTACTTGAATCTATAAGGAGCTTGGCAGATTTTGTAAAGTGCTACGAGTCCGCATTTCTGTATATGCTTGCCAAGAAAACAAATCTTGTACGACAAACGGAGAATAAAAAACTCAGATTATCAGTTGAGCGTGGTGGAAAGAGAATATCGGAAATTGACAAGTTAATTGAGAAAGTATTTGAGCAAAACGCTGCCGGAATCCTTTCGGATGAACGCTTTTCCAAATTGCTTCAAAATTATGAGTGTGAGCAAAAACGGTTACAGACAGAAATAGAAGAATGGAAAGCGGTATTAGATGATGTAGGACAGAAAGTTACCGACCTCAGGTTATTGCTACATACTCTCCGTGAAATTACAGAAATTAAGGAACTTACACCCACGCTTGTAAATACACTTATTGAACGAATTGAAGTTCATAATAACGATAAATCAAGCGGTCACTGTTATGTAAAAGTTGATGTGTATTTCACTGCTGTTGGAATGATTGATATTCCGACTGAACAAGAAATTCTTGCAATGATGGAAGAAATGCAAAAAAATCCTCAGCAGTTTCGTTTTATCGCATAATCATAAAAACGGTGCAACCCATTTCTGAGTTGCACCGTATAAGCATTAAACCAAAACATCCTTATGTGGCGTTGGCATAAGACTGTATCCTTTTTTATTTCAGAATCTTAAAGATTCACTCCGCGCATTTTTTCTTTCTTACTGCCCCTGCGATCACAATCAGAACGCCAAGACCTGTCAGTATCTTTCCGGCTGTCACTCCAGGCGCATGATACAAAATTCTGATTTTATGTTTTCCTGCTTCCAGATGAAATCCCAGAAACGCTTTATTCACTTTTTCACATTTCACCTTTACGCCATCTATCGTCATTTCAAACCCTTTATCAAACGGAATGGACGTAATGAACATTCCATCCTTCTGACTTTTGATTCTCCCCTGGATCAGATTCCCTTTCGTCTGCTCTTTATCCACCCTGAATACACTCTGATAAAGGCCGGTATCTTCATTTAATACGCCGTTATATGCACTCATATCTTTAATCGTATACTCTCCTTTTCCAAGAGATAAACGGACCGTTTTCTGCCCCTTTTCCAGTCCTACTGCATAGGTAAATACGGTATTTCTGTTATAATACACATGCTGGATTGACGAAAGTTTATTGCGCTCTCCTTCCAGGGATATTTCGATATCCTCTTTCGGTTTTTTATTTTCGATTCGAAACTGTACAAACAGAACTCCATCTTTCTCTTCCTGTTCCGGGACAGCCACTTCGAACTCCTGTTGCTTTTTCATTTTCACCTGATATCCGTTTTCAGTCGGGACAACCAGTGAAATCCCGTTATTCTTTTCCGGAATCCGAAAATCACATTTCTCTATGTCTTCTGCCAGTTTTTCTTTCACCTGTCCTGCCGATACAGTTCCGTCCTTTGTCACAGCATATCTGGTAAATACCAGCTGATTATATGGGAAATCCAGTCTGTCATATTCCGCTTCCGACATCGTCTGATCCGTCTCATAGGCAATCGGTGCTGCATTTTCATTACAGTACACATCCCCTCCCCCGGTCATCCACTTTTTCTCATATCCCGGTATATTCTGACTGGAGATCAGATATTTCACTCCCATCAGCTGTCTGAATACCGGATTCTGCGAAACCGACTGCATCAGAAAATTTCGGTACGGCTGCTCTACCTGAAAATCATTTTTACGGAAATTCTGGTAATCAGCATTATAGGAAGACGAATACAGGGATGTAATATATTGCTCACTGTTCCACACACGATTCAGATTTTCCGCATTTTCATCCTCATTTCCAACCTGCTCGACCCGGTAGAATCCACTATCTGATGTAATTGCCTTGTCCACAGCTTTCCCGATGGACCGGCTGGTATCTTCCTCATATGCTTTCCTGCTCTCCAGATTTCCACTCTTTTCCCAGGAATAGCTTCCGGTAACAATAAGGCTCAGGATCACCGGTCCCAGAACGGCTACTGTCAGATACTTCCGAATCCATGCACTATACGCTTGTGCCACGCAGATCAACAGTGTTATGACCGCATCCAGCAAAAGTAGTTTCCAAAGGACTTCGCTTTTCACATCATCCTTCTTCAGATAAATATATATGATAATTGCCAGACATGGAAGAAGCATCCAGATTCTCGCTATTTTCTGATTTTTCAGCTTCTCCAGATATTTTGCCGTAAGATAGCACAGAAGCGGCAAAAACGGGATCAGCGACTTCGGTCTGATATAAAGTGCACCATTGAGCAGATACGAAAAAAACGGAACTGTCAGCACCACCAGACAACCAAGCGACAGGATCTTCTCATAAGCCTTTTTATAAAAAAGTCCGGTCAGCAAAATAATCAGCATCAGACAGCTAAGTCCCGGTCCATATGCCCCATACAGAAATTTTTCCAAATTAATCTGCGGTGTCAGAAGCTGCCAGATATCTGTTTTTTCTCCCTTGCTTCCGCTTCTCCCGAGAAGAGCCATCGCAGTCGGCACAAGAAGAACTCCTGCAAGCATGATTGCCGTCAGAATCCTTCCTGCAAACCGCAGTCCGTCACCTAGAAATCCTTTTACCGTAATCATCTCTTCTGCCCGCTCTTTTGTCCTTGCATACCGGTAAATTCCATATAGACCAAGCGCCAGTATTCCACCGATGCTGAAATAAAAACTTGTCATGATCATCAGAAAGGTTCCGCCGATCAGCAGACCAGATTTTTTCTGTTCAAAATATCGGTCGATTCCGCAAAATGTCAGACAAAGAAATGGCATATAATTTACAAACATAATCTGATGCGACGACTGATAGATCATAGGTCCTGCAAAAAGAAACATCAGCGCTGTCATCCCGCTTACCGCAGCTGTAAATTCTCGGCTTTTCAGCCACCGGTACAAAATTATAACCGCTGCTGCCAGACAGACAATACTTGCCACCATCATATAATCCGACATCTTCACATTCGGCAGAAGATAACCGATCAAAACGACCGGACTAAACAATCCATAATAAGAAAAATTGTAAATATTCTGACCACCGCCAATATTTAATGCAAACTCAGGAAAAAACTGCCCTGTACGATAAAACTGCTGTCGGAAATATTCCGGGAACACACTGTGCTGACTGCTCCAGTCCACCTTTGCCCCGAAAATATTTCCTGCGCCTGTAGAGTACAGACAGGCGGCAACCGTAAGCAGGATCAGTGCCATTTCCCATAGCAGACCTTTTCTACGTTCTTTCATGCTTCTGCTCCTTATCATCGCTGGAATCCTTTAAAATAAAAATCGGACGTTTCTTCGTCTCAAGATAAGTCTTTGACAGATACTCCCCTACAATTCCGGTACAGAGAAGCTGTACTCCGCTGACCATGAAAATAATACAGGCAAGTGACGGCCAGCCAGATACCGGATCTCCCCAGACCAGCGTCCTTACTACGATCACTGCGATCATAATAAAGGAAAGCACGCAGAACAGTACACCCACTACCGACGCCAGTGAGAGCGGTGCCACTGAAAATCCGGTAATTCCCTCCACCGAATATTTAAACAGCTTCCACATGGACCACTTGGTTTTTCCGGCAGAGCGCTCAATATTATCGTACTGCAGCCATTTTGTACGGAATCCAACCCAGCCGAAGATTCCCTTTGAAAAACGATTATACTCGCTCATTTCCAGAACTGCCTGCACCATCTTCCGCTTCATCAGCCGGTAATCTCTCGCTCCATCTACAATCTCTGTCTTTGAAATAGCATTGACAAATTTGTAAAAGCTTTCTGACAGGAAAGAACGGATACGTGGCTCTCCGGTTCTTGTAACCCTTTTTGTCGCTACATTGTCGTATCCATCCTCCTGCAGGATCTCATACATCTCAGGTAATAGCGTCGGTGGATCCTGAAGATCTACATCCATAAGTGCAACATAATCGCCTTCCGATGCTTTCAGTCCTGCATAAATCGCAGCTTCCTTTCCAAAGTTTCTGGAAAATGAAAGATATCTGCACCTGCTGTCCTTTTCATTCAGGTCTTTCATGATACCAAGCGTCGCATCTGATGAACCATCATCTACAAAAATCAGTTCAAATACAACATCCTTCATCTCGTCCATTACACGGCACATTTCTTTATAATAAACAGGCAATGCCTCTTCTTCGTTATAACATGGTACTACTACCGAAATCTTATCCATATTCTTCACCTCGGAAGTAGAGTTTACTCTCTTTTTATTAAATATGCACATCCATTTCCCTTAATATTTTCTGAAAAATTTCTAAACAGAAAATTACACTTTGAAAAAAGTGTGCTCCGGCACTTTCCAGTCCCAGGGCACACACATTTTCCATACCTTTATTCAACAATTGTATACTGAAGTAATTCATAATGAAGGCGGCTTCCTTCCCGGATCTCTTCCGGAAGAAGTGCTCTTGCTACCATCTTTGCCTCTTCCTCTGGCAGATTGGTCCGCTTCAGCATCGCATAATCTCCATCGATTCTCTCTACAATATAATCACAAACCAGCATCTTGTTCCTCCTCTTTTTTCTTCTATCTTAGCTCACCACCGCTCTTTTTTCAACTACAAGCTCAGGAGTTACATTCTGATGCCGGTAAATACTCAGCAAAATTCCCATCAATACTGCTGAAACCATCTGGCCACTTCGTCCATATCCGAAGAACAGACACCAGGCTCCCTGACCGAACCCGGATACCCCACTGTTCGCCAGCAGTGATAACAGAAACTGAATTGCCAGAACCATCACACAGCCAAATCCCATCATCATACCAAGCTGGTTCTTCTGCTTCAGCGCGCTTCTTAAAAACCAGCACAGCAAACCGGCAATTATTGCAATACAAAGAACCATCACAAGAATTCCACAATACCCCGCAATTCCAAGCATCATATAATCCGCGGAACTGATACGGTCCCCAGTCCAAAAGTCCTCTACTCCGGTGGCGCGTCCAACTGCCATACATTTCGACAGCAGTTCCCGTACTGCCCCAAGCGTTGTTCCCTCCATCATTTGTGACTTATTCACTGCAAACATCGCCAGGATACGGCTTTTCTGATATTCCGCACCAAAGAAGAAAAAATATGCCAGTATGCCAACCGGAACTCCAACAACACTGATACCTATTCCGGTCATCACCTTTGTAACCGCAACCTGATACCATCCCTTTTCCAGTGCCAGCATCAGCATAAAGACACAGGAAAGTCCAACCGTCCCTGCCATCACAAGATCCGGACAGGTGATCAGGATCCCTGCGATAAGCAGCATCCAGACTATGGCTTTAAGAACAGCACCATATCCTTCTCCCCGGTACCTATACAACACTGCACCATACAATGGAAGAAACAGCCAGCTCATCAGCGAAAGACTTACAATGAAGCCGCCGACTCCAATCCATCTTACTGCACCGTTAATCTGAAGGGCAAAAAAATGTCTCATCAGAACCATAAACAACAGATAACTGCCTGCCAAAAGCCTTGCGTGCTTCCCGATCCAGCTGTAATCCATATAACACACCAGGATCATAACCGAAAATGCCATCGCAAGCCGGAATATCTGCCGAATTCCTGCGATATATCCATAACTTTCATTCTGTTTCAAAAAGAAAGCTGCAAACATTCCACTTAAAATCTGCATCAGAGCGATTACAAAAATTGCTTTCCATGGCATCTTCGGTCTGTGGATCTGATCCATCTCCACTCCGACTTCCACCGGGTCACCCATCTCCTCCACAGCTGCCTTCTCAGCTTCTTCTTCCTTCATCCCTTCTGCCATAAAAGCCTGCTTTTGATCTTCAATATGATCTTCTACTTCCC
The DNA here is from genome assembly GCF_027663865.1 of Coprococcus sp. AF99-45. Taxonomy (NCBI): domain Bacteria; kingdom Bacillati; phylum Bacillota; class Clostridia; order Lachnospirales; family Lachnospiraceae; genus Coprococcus; species Coprococcus sp. AF99-45. The sequence continues at coordinate 1,230 of NZ_JAQDGZ010000006.1, read as the reverse complement.
TTACAATAACCGGACACATTTTCTTGCAGCGGATCTGACCGGTCATCAATTCCAGATAATCACGCCGTTCCAAAACACACACCTCCGATCACCTGTAAAATAGCCTCCGAATACTCTTTCCACTCTTTCTTTTTTGCCTGATACTGCTTTTTCCCATCTCTGGTAATCCGGTAATACTTCCTCATCTTTCCGCCGGTCTCCTGCTCATATACGGTAAGCCATCCCTTTTCTTCCATAGAATGCAGTAGCGGATATAAGGTTCCCGCTTTTAGTTCAAATACATTGTTTGACTTTCCTTTCAACGTATCGATCATCTCATATCCATACATATCCTTCTCTTCCAGAAGGCTTAAGATCAAAAGAGTCGTACTCCCTGATATCAGACTTTTATCAACTGCCATTTCTTTCTCCCTCCTTATATCGATTATCTATATACTTTGTACCTTCATATTATATCGATAATCTATATATGTCAACTGTTTTGCTGAAATTTATCTCTTCTTCAGAAGTTTTTAAGATATTTCAGGATTTCTTTATCTGCCCGTCACATTCTTTCCATAATTTCCCATTATACTAAATGCATAAAGTTAAGGGACGCCGGTAATCCTATATGATATAAACTCTGTAAGATTATCAGGATGTCCGCCTAAAAAATCAGGCATATGTCTTTGACCTATACCTTTTATATATATCTTCTCTCTACTCTGCCGATACAGTTTTGTATCGGCTCTTTTTTTATCTTATAAATTTTCAGCTTTCCGACACAGATATTCCTCATTTTCTCCTTAAGCTAAAAATTTAGCCAAAAAATTTTATTTTTTTCAAAAAAACACTTGTCAAAATCATATAGTTATGCTATTATAATTTTCGGTCACTGTTATAAAACAGTTCACCAAAATAGTTTTGGCTCCGTGGTCAAGCGGTTAAGACATCGCCCTGTCACGGCGGTAACACCGGTTCGATTCCCGTCGGAGTGACTTGGTGTACGCCAATTGTATATACACAGCAATATGCCGCTGTGGCTCAATTGGCAGAGCAGCGGATTTGTAATCAGCAGGTTCTCGGTTCGAGTCCGATCATCGGCTTTTGTCCTTAGTGGGACGTATTTAATTTGGACCTTTAGCTCAGCTGGTTAGAGCAATCGGCTCATAACCGATCGGTCCCGGGTTCGAGTCCCTGAAGGTCCACTTTTTTAACAATTTCATATGGCCCGATGGCTCAGTTGGTTAG
>NZ_JAQDGZ010000059.1:0-1341 GCF_027663865.1 Coprococcus sp. AF99-45 | reverse complement strand
TGGTCCTATGTCAAGATTTAGTACAAGTTAAAATGAGGTTTTCCCCATTTTAACCTGCCATCAGCAATTCGTGTTGTTGCACTCTACGATACAGTTCTTCATAATCATTTGGTGACATATAGTCGCAGTGACTATGAATCCGTTTTGTGTTGTAGAATGCCTCCAGATACTCGAATACCAATCGATATGCATGCCCATAATCGCAGATTTTGAAGCGATTTAACCATTCACGTTTAATCAGTGAATGAAATGATTCAATACAAGCATTATCCCATGGGTAAGCTTTTTTAGAGTAGCTACACTGCATATTTGCAGTAACACGTTTGTATTCATTAGATACATACTGGCTCCCGCGATCCGAGTGTAGAATCAATGGTTCTTCGATTTTTCGTCTTGCCTTAGCTTTATTTATTGTTTCAATCACGCAGGACACTTCCAGTGTATTAGATAGCGTCCAGGCAATGATTTTCCTGGAATATAAATCCATGATACTGGTTAGATAGACGAAGCCATCTATCGTCCAGATATAGGTGATATCAGAACACCAAACAGTATTTGGTCGTTCTGGATTAAACTGTTCATCTAGGATATTTTGAAGTTCGTTACTGAAGTCAGAATCTTTTGTGGTAATTGTCCATGGTTTTACCCATTGAGCCTTGATGCCCATTTGTTTCATATATTGCCCCACGGTACGCTCGGAAATGATTTCTCCTGCTTTACGTAATACTTGAGTAATTTTAGGAGCTCCATAATTCTGTTTAGATTCATCGTAAATATCCTTGATTTTGGCTTTTACTGCTTCACGACGCTTTTCAGCATTAGAAGGAACATGTTTCAGCCATGCATTATAACCAGCACGGGAAACGCCAAGTATTTTCAACATTCCGGAGACAGAAACACGGCGTTTAGCCTTACGGGCTGCTTCTGCCTTCTCAGCAACTTCGAGATAAATGGCTTCTGTCATTTTCCCAGAATGTTGATTGCTTTTTTTAATACATCGAGCGCATCTTGTGTATCACGTAGTTCACGCTTTAAACGTGCGATTTCTTTTGCTTCATCAGAAGCGTAGTTGCCAGAACCACGGTTTTCAATATCTCCTGTTTCGCGCAGTTCTTTTTGCCAGCGAGATAAAGACTGCTGACTGATTCCTAAGTTTAAAGCACAACCCTGCAGTCCTAAATCTCTGTGATCATGATAGTACTGGACTGCATCTATCTTGAATTGTTTATCATAATGCTTTGCCATAATGAGATCCTCCTTCAGTGCGATACATACATAGTGTCATAAAATTAGTAATAAGGAATTCTCATTTTGACTTGTACTATTTATATTCTAGCACCA
>NZ_JAQDGZ010000058.1:1158-1400 GCF_027663865.1 Coprococcus sp. AF99-45 | reverse complement strand
CATTGCGTTCTCCGAAGGCTCCTCGCCGGAGGGCTGTAATTTTCCGCAGCCACGGTCTGCTCCAAATCAAACAGGGGACGCTACACTTCCCCTGCGCTGGCTTTCGCCAGCTACCCTTTTGTGGACTTGCCATCTGGGGACACCTTGCGTTGCAAGCTGTTCCCAGCCGACAAGTTTTACAGAATCAGTTTTCTGTCTTTTGAGAAGAAATGAAAAATGTTATACTAAAAAATGAAAATGCC
>NZ_JAQDGZ010000058.1:0-1148 GCF_027663865.1 Coprococcus sp. AF99-45 | reverse complement strand
CGCTTCACTATTATGATGAAATCGGGTTGTTAAAGCCAACAGAAAAAAGTGATGCGGGATACCGGCTTTATGACGATAAGGCACTGGAAACATTACAACAGATTTTATTTTTCCGTGAGTTTGATATCTCCTTGAAAGAAATCAAAGCTGTTTTGGACAATCCGGCTCTTGAAAGAAATCAGATTCTACAAGTACAGCGAAAAATGTTGGTAACAAAGAAAGAACGAATGGAACGTCTGATTGCCAGCATTGATGACATTCTGAAAGGAGAGAACAAAATGGATTTTACAATTTTTACCAAAACAGAAGTAGAAGAAATGTTCCAAACCATGCTTGAGCATATGCCGGAGAATATGAGAAACATTGCAATTAAAGAATTTGGTAGCATTGAACAATGGAAAAAGCATTATATGGAAGTCGTATCTTCGGAAGAAATGCAGAAAGGCTATGCAAAGGTAGTTGAATGGTATGGTGGAAAGGACAAGTTTCTGTCTGTTGCCCGAACTCCCGTCAGCAAAGAAGTTGCAGAAAGCTATAACAAACGGATAGAAGCGATTTTGCAAAAACTGATTGCAAAACAGAATTGTGACATAGATTCTTTTGAAGTAAAAGAGCTTGTTGGAGAATATGGCTTTGTTATGAAACAGCTTGCCCAGATAAAAGAAGAAAAAGGCTTTATGATGGCACAGGCGCAGTATTACCGCAATGAACAAATCAAACCAATGATAGACGAAAAATACGGTGAAGGGGCTTCTGATTTCTTTGCACAGGCAATAGAAAACTATTATAAAGTTAAGTAATCTTGAATTTTAACTAAATACCCGCCGCCCCCAGCGGCACACCAAGCAGGAAATCTGAAAAAGGTCTCCTGCTTTTTTTATACCTAAAATCGGAAAGGAGGAACACTAAATGCCCTGTCCACACAATCAAATCTCCATCGTCCAGCGTAGCAACCGCCAGTCTGCTGTTGCCGCCGCTGCTTACCAAAGCGGCGAAAAGCTGTTCTGTGAATACGACCAGCAAGTGAAGCACTACCCAGAAAAGCGTGGTATCGTCCATAATGAAATCCTGCTCCCGGCAAATGCCCCGCCAGAGTATGCAGACCGCAATACCTTATGGAACGCCGCCGAAGCTGTTGAGAAGCAATG
>NZ_JAQDGZ010000057.1:0-1452 GCF_027663865.1 Coprococcus sp. AF99-45 | reverse complement strand
TTTGTGACTGAGTGGCGGACGGGTGAGTAACGCGTGGGTAACCTGCCTCATACAGGGGGATAACAGTTAGAAATGACTGCTAATACCGCATAAGACCACGGAGCCGCATGGCTCAGTGGGAAAAACTCCGGTGGTATGAGATGGACCCGCGTCTGATTAGGTAGTTGGTGGGGTAACGGCCTACCAAGCCAACGATCAGTAGCCGACCTGAGAGGGTGACCGGCCACATTGGGACTGAGACACGGCCCAAACTCCTACGGGAGGCAGCAGTGGGGAATATTGCACAATGGGGGAAACCCTGATGCAGCGACGCCGCGTGAGCGAAGAAGTATTTCGGTATGTAAAGCTCTATCAGCAGGGAAGAAAATGACGGTACCTGACTAAGAAGCACCGGCTAAATACGTGCCAGCAGCCGCGGTAATACGTATGGTGCAAGCGTTATCCGGATTTACTGGGTGTAAAGGGAGCGTAGACGGCTGTGTAAGTCTGAAGTGAAAGCCCGGGGCTCAACCCCGGGACTGCTTTGGAAACTATGCAGCTAGAGTGTCGGAGAGGTAAGTGGAATTCCCAGTGTAGCGGTGAAATGCGTAGATATTGGGAGGAACACCAGTGGCGAAGGCGGCTTACTGGACGATGACTGACGTTGAGGCTCGAAAGCGTGGGGAGCAAACAGGATTAGATACCCTGGTAGTCCACGCCGTAAACGATGACTACTAGGTGTCGGGGAGCAAAGCTCTTCGGTGCCGCAGCAAACGCAATAAGTAGTCCACCTGGGGAGTACGTTCGCAAGAATGAAACTCAAAGGAATTGACGGGGACCCGCACAAGCGGTGGAGCATGTGGTTTAATTCGAAGCAACGCGAAGAACCTTACCTGCTCTTGACATCCCGGTGACCGGCATGTAATGATGCCTTTTCTTCGGAACACCGGTGACAGGTGGTGCATGGTTGTCGTCAGCTCGTGTCGTGAGATGTTGGGTTAAGTCCCGCAACGAGCGCAACCCTTATCTTCAGTAGCCAGCATTTTGGATGGGCACTCTGGAGAGACTGCCAGGGATAACCTGGAGGAAGGTGGGGATGACGTCAAATCATCATGCCCCTTATGAGCAGGGCTACACACGTGCTACAATGGCGTAAACAAAGGGAAGCAAGCCTGCGAGGGTAAGCAAATCTCAAAAATAACGTCTCAGTTCGGATTGTAGTCTGCAACTCGACTACATGAAGCTGGAATCGCTAGTAATCGCGAATCAGCATGTCGCGGTGAATACGTTCCCGGGTCTTGTACACACCGCCCGTCACACCATGGGAGTTGGTAACGCCCGAAGTCAGTGACCCAACCGTAAGGAGGGAGCTGCCGAAGGTGGGACCGATAACTGGGGTGAAGTCGTAACAAGGTAGCCGTATCGGAAGGTGCGGCTGGATCACCTCCTTTCTAAGGAAGAAGAAGTAAGGAA
>NZ_JAQDGZ010000056.1:0-1558 GCF_027663865.1 Coprococcus sp. AF99-45 | reverse complement strand
ATAGAGATGAGCAAAACACATTAATTCAAAAGTAGGACGTGGCAGTTAGTTTCCATAAAGTTTGAGGTTACGATTTTATGGCATAGCAAAGCTAACGTAAGTCCAAAACTTACGAAATCATAAGACTATGAGAAATTTTTAATCAAGCAATTCGTTTTATTGTTTTTAGTTTGCGATAAGACTGACCGGAATGTCTAGTGATTGCGGCAACGGCAACTGCCAGTAAACTGATATGGGCAAGTGTGTTTAAGTTTGTAACAGACGCTTTATTTCTCACCCACATCCGCTCCTGACCAGTATTTTTAAAACGCGAATTATAGCGTTCACATTCTGTGCGGAGTGAATAATTACTTTCAAAATATTTGCTGTCCCTATCAATGGAAAGTCTTAAATCATCAGGAATGGTGAGATATTTCGTACAGCCACGATGCTTTTTACCATTATAGAAATTTTTGTGGTGGCATGGGCAAACGGTATCTTTACTTGATTTTAGAGGACAACAAAACTTTTGACGGGTACGACCACAATCGGAAAACTTACCATCCTTCCACATGGCAAGCCCTGCTTCGCAAATGGGATTCCCTTGAGGAAGAAGTTTCGGATTTTTGGAATTACGTTTGTTTAATGGAATGATACATTCTCCATTGTAAAGATCCTTAACCTGATTGTAGATATTTTTGACATCGTAACCTTTGTCGGCAAGGAATGTGCAGTCCGTTATTGGTTGAAAGGAATGGGTAGCAGCAAGGATATCTAAAGCGACGGTAGCATCATGAACTTCTGCGGTTGTGGTCATTTCATAAATAGGAAGACCTGAAATACAGTCTACAAGGACATGATTTTTATAGCCCCAATAGAATTCATATTTTTTCTCGTTCGTTTGATTGGATGCAGTGTGGACGCCGAGTTTACAATCCGAATCCGCCCTTGGTTGATTTCCGGGTTTAAACTTATTTGAGAGAAAAGATTTCGGATTATTCTGTGAAGTATTTGCAGAGACAGGGGTTGAATCTAAGCCAATAAAAGAAGTGTCTACAATACCTTCTTTAGAAAGGAATAACACCTGAGTTTTCATGATTTCAGAGAGAACTTTGTTATCGAAATTTTTCAGGAAGCGATCAAAAGTCCAATAAGAAGGAAGTGGACGAGAAATATCAAAGCCACAAAAATGCGCAATCAGAAGATTATTGTGAAGATAATCGACAAGATCGGAAATCATGGAGAAACCTTCGCATTTCATGACAATAAAGGAACAAATCATAGCGTGATTTGAAAAGCCTTTCCTTCCTGTCTTGGGAAATTCCGGAACAAAGGATAAATCAAGATTCAGAAAAAGAGAATCATAAAACTTTGCAACTGGTTGTGAAGTGAAAAGACGAATGTCTTTCAAAATTTCTTGACGATAGATAACAATCAGCTCCTTTCGGTGAATTGATTTTGACAACTTAATTATATCATTTGGAGCTGATTGTTACTATAAATTTGAAGTGATTAATGAGGTTGCCATGCCTCGCAAACCCGCATAAATACTGAATGTGTGGAGTTTTGCTCATGGCTA
>NZ_JAQDGZ010000055.1:0-1599 GCF_027663865.1 Coprococcus sp. AF99-45 | reverse complement strand
GCAAATAAAAAGTCAAGGCTAAATTGAAGAACATTGAAAATTTTATACAGGTTGAAAATTAGGTATCAAAATAAGACCACCACACCAGTGCTGGTCTGAGAATTATAATGATGATTAGGATTCTGGAAGAGATGAAAGATATTCTTTCACTCGTCCGTAATAGATTCTTAGAAACTTGTTGGCACCTGCAGTCATATAGACATAATAAGGCTTGCCTTGTGCCCGTTTCTTATCTATGAACTGATACACAGGATCATCCTGTGGGTGTGTTTTTATTAAGACATCCATTACCTGAAATAAAGTCTTTCTAAGATCAGAGGAACCTCGTTTTGAGGTTGGAACACTTTTTTGTTCATAACTTCCAGATTCATTAACACCGGGATCTACACCGGCAAATGCAGTAATAGCACTTTTGTGAGTGAAACGGGAAACATCTCCGATCTCAGCCATCAACTGAGATCCGAGTGAAGCACCAACACCTTTCATAGCCATAACGACAGGATATTCAGGGAGTTTGGATGCAGTTTCATTCATGAGAGTGCGTAGTGACTCAACAGTTGTAGAGGCACTGTTAAGCTGATCCACAGCCTGCTTAATTATAAGCTTTGTAATGGCATCCTTTGGAAGTACAGGAACAAGTTCCTTTGCTTTTCCATAGATTTCCTCAGCTTTGGATTGGCTGAAGTTGTACTTCTTACGTTTGCACCAGTTTTGATAATGGTCGATAAAGGCATTCAGAGACATTTTACGGACACAGTCCACATGCCAGTATGTAGATGCAAAATCAACCCATTTCTGGCTGCCATCACTGCGTGCAGGACTGTCAAAGTAAGTATTAACACCAGGATAGGTTTGGTCAAGGATGCCGATAAGATTATTTTTCATAGCCGTCTTGTGCTTCATGTAAAAGCCGAACTGACGGTTCATGGTTTTGAGCTGATTGCGTAATTCATCCATAACATTATACTGTTTAAGATTTTGCCATTTGTCAAGAGCATATCGGGCAATCTTAACAGCATCCGCTTTATCAGATTTCACTTTACGAAGAGAATCATTATCAAAGTCTTTGATAAGTTTTGGGTTAATGGCACTGACGAAAAGATTTGCCTTTGAAAGCTGATGGGCGAGGACTTCATAATAACGTCCTGTGTGCTCCATCACGATTCGGGACTCCCCTTCAACAGAGTTGATGAGTTCTACAAGTGAATGGATATCACTGGCTGTGTGTTTGATTTCGAAAGGTGCGGAAACAATTTCACCGAAAGGTCGCATGATAGCAACCATACTCTTACCTTTTGAAACATCGATACCTACTGCGTTCATAAATTGTCACTCCTTAAGATTATTGCAATGGATAAACACCAGTTTTACTCATTGCCTATTCAATCTACTGTGGTGTGACGCGAATGCACCTATGGCGATTCAACCTGCATAAAACGAACGCTGCGAATGAGGAGCTGGTTATCAGTCTAATTTACGGACGCGAAGTCCAAGATTGGAAGACGATATACCGATTGCTCCATCATTATACAGCTTAAGCAACAAGATGGATAATTCCTTACTGGCTGTAAGGGATATTAACCATAAATATATTGTAGT
>NZ_JAQDGZ010000054.1:0-1618 GCF_027663865.1 Coprococcus sp. AF99-45 | reverse complement strand
GGCGAAGATGACCCGCATTTGAAGGTGCTGCAAGCCGCACATATCAGTGATGATGAGTATTTCAGTCACATGGTTCTGGATGACCTCAACCTGATTAGCCGGGATATTCGGGAATTCCACAAAAAGGACAGCGAGAGTGCGCCCCAAACTGCCGTTGCCGATGAACTGAAAGAAAATCTGGAAGCGGTCGAAAATTTCAAGGGCAGTCGAGATGAAAAACTGGTTATCCTTTACTGCAAGCAGCTTGGTATCAACTATAAAAACCTGTCAGAAGAAGAATTTCGCTGGTTCATTCGTATTCTCAAAAAATCAAAGAAAATGGGAACGCCTATCAGCCAGAGGAAAAAATGGTAAAGAAAAACCGCTGTTGCATGGTTTGTTGGATTCCATGTAGCAGCGGTTTGTGCTGTGGTTATTATTTCATTCGTTTTCTTAATATTCGGCGATAATTTGTTTCTCCCTTTGGTGCGTCCTGTATAATTTCCAACACACCATCTTCAAGCATTTTATCAATGCGATTGGAAATCCATACATCACTAATTCCAAGTTGATATTTTCCTAAAACATTACCTATGACAATAGCCATTTTGAATTGCTCTGGCTGTTCCGCAATTTCACGAAGAATGAAACTATCATATATATCTTCTGAAACGCTTTGCAATTTACCATTTAACATTGCACGCAAAGGTGCATTTTCATTTTGAAGTTGATTCCATTTCATAGTACAAGCTGAAAGAAATACAGGATTAGCTTTCTCTTGTAGAGTTATATAGTTTCCCCATTCGCCAGGAGAGACCTCGCCCCATGCTATTTTGGATGTCATAGTATTTTCTTTTCCATATTCCCATGTAGGTAACTTAACCAAATAAATTGTTGTCTGGCAGTTTAATGGTTGAAGTTGTTTCATAAGCCAATACATACCACAAAGCTCATCTGGATTATAGCTATACCAAATGCGAATTTCTTCCCCAGCTACATATCGTTCAATCACTGAGGTCAATGTAGTTTTAATTTTCTGTATTTTTTCTTCAACCTGATAATCTAAATCCTCTACAAAGCAGACAGACAGCATTTTCTTGAAAATATTTTTCCGCTGTTCGCCAATTCCATTATCAGAAATATCTCCCACACTAAGAACCATATCAAAACAATAAACATCACTGCTCTTGCCTCCCAATGGAATAGCATTCTCCCAAGCAATGCGTTCTTGTTCCTGTGCTTGAAGCTGTGCCTTTTTCATTTCATCTGAAGATGGAACACTCTCGTCTTCGTGCCTCATAAATATTGAAACAGCACTTCCTCTATACTTTCCCTTGCCGTAAGTTTGGGCAATTTTCAAACTTCCACAGGCACTTTCACCAAATACAATTTCAATCATCTTATATACCTCCGATTTAATTGCTCCCGTTATGAATAAATCATCTCATACAAAACAATTTCTTCTGCCCTGTTGTGAATGTTATTGCAACGCTGCACCCATTCCATTTGTCGGGTACACTTCAATTCCTCTGTCACGCCCTCGGTAGCTTTCATCTGCTCCATGATAGTGTCTAACCGTTTTTGTGCCTGTTCATTCAGGTCTGCAAGATATGTCAACAATTCTCCGGTCAGTATCAAT
>NZ_JAQDGZ010000053.1:0-1743 GCF_027663865.1 Coprococcus sp. AF99-45 | reverse complement strand
AATGCAAAGAGCATTATGGCAGTTATGAGTCTTGGCGTAAAAAAGGGAAATGAGGTTATCATCACAGCTGAAGGCGAAGACGAAGAAGACGCAATTGCCGAAATCCAGAAAGTATTAGAGGAGAATCTGTAGGATTATGATTACACTAAGTGGTAAAAGTGTTTTTGGTGGCGTAGCCATCGGGAAGATTGCTTTCTATAAAAGACAGGAAAAGCAGGTAAGACGGTATCATGTAGAGGATACCGAAGCAGAGGCGGCACGTTTTGAGGATGCCCAGGAGACTGCGATCGCACAGCTCGGTGAGTTGTATGACAAGGCAATGGAAGATGTAGGAGAAGCCAATGCGGCAATCTTTGAAGTACATCAGATGATGCTGATGGATCTGGATTATGTGGATTCGATTAAGAATATTATTACCACCCAGGAAGTCAACGCAGAGTATGCTGTTGCGACGACAGGAGATAACTTCTCCCGGATGTTTGCATCTATGGATGATGCTTACATGCAGGGACGTGCGGCTGATGTAAAAGATGTATCGGACCGACTTCTCGGTATCCTTTCGGATGCCGGGGAAAGCGGTGTTGTGGCAGATGAACCGGTGATCGTGGCAGCAGATGATCTGGTACCGAGTGAGACTGTTCAGCTCGACAAGTCCAAAGTGCTTGCATTTGCAACCATGTACGGATCAGCAAATTCCCATACGGCAATCCTTGCAAGGACCATGAACATCCCGGCCGTTATTGGTCTGGGAGAAGGGCTTGCAAAAGAATATGACGGACATATGGCAGCCATCGACGGCTTTACCGGGACCGTCTACATTGATCCGGATGAAGAGACCATGAAGGCTATGACCGAAAAGCGCGAAGAAGACCGCAGACAGAAAACACTTCTGGAAGAATTGAAGGGCAAAGAGAATGTCACCCTTTCCGGACAGAAGATCAATGTCTATGCGAATATCGGTAATCTTTCCGATGTGGGCGCCGTACTTAAAAATGATGCAGGAGGGATCGGACTTTTCCGAAGTGAGTTCCTGTATCTGGAAAGCGAAGATTTCCCGACCGAAGAACAGCAGTTTCAGGTATACAAACAGGTTGCAGAAAATATGGCAGGCAAAAAGGTCATTATCCGTACCCTGGATATCGGAGCAGACAAGCAGGTGGATTACTTTGGACTTGACAAAGAAGAGAACCCGGCACTGGGATATCGGGCAATCCGTATCTGCCTGACAAGACCGGAGATCTTCAAGACCCAGCTTCGTGCCCTGTACCGGGCATCTGCTTACGGACAGATCGCCATTATGTTCCCGATGATCATTTCGGTAAAAGAAGTGAAGCAGATCAAGGTGATCATCAAAGAGGTCAAAGAAGAGCTTCGTGAGGCAAAGATCCCGTTCCGTGAGGATGTGGAACTGGGAATCATGATTGAGACACCGGCTGCCGTTATGATGAGCCGTGAGCTTGCAAAAGAAGTGGATTTCTTCAGCGTAGGGACCAATGATCTGACCCAGTACACGCTGGCAATCGACCGTCAGAACCAGAAGCTGGATGCCTTCTACGATCCGCACCACCCGGCAGTCCTTGCAATGATCCGCATGGCAACCGAAAATGCCCACGCAGAAGGCAAATGGATCGGAATCTGCGGCGAACTCGGAGCTGACCTCGAACTGACCGAAGAATTCTTAAGCATGGGATTAGACGAATTATCCGTATCCCCTGCAATGGTACTTCCGCTCAGAAAGAAGAT
>NZ_JAQDGZ010000052.1:0-1878 GCF_027663865.1 Coprococcus sp. AF99-45 | reverse complement strand
GTCACAGGTACTGTGAACAGTAAAGAAAATTCCAAAAGGGAAAAGCTCTCATCAGAATATGACTTTCCTAGAGGAAAATCCTGTGTTATACTATAAAATAATCTGGATGTCAGGATGCGCAGCGGAGTGGTCCGTGGACATCGGTCAGTGCTGCTTATGGGCATTGATGGCGAATCGAAAGAGAGGAACAACAGAGTATGGAAGCGTATACAAGCTTTGCACGTGTATATGATACCTTCATGGATAATATTCCCTACGAAGAATGGTGTGAATATCTCACCGGTCTTATGAGAGAATATGGTGTCAGGGATGGACTGGTACTGGATCTGGGGTGTGGTACCGGGAACATGACAGAATTGCTTGCAAAGGCAGGATATGATATGATTGGTGCGGACAATGCGGAAGAGATGCTGGAGATCGCAATGGAGAAACGAGACAGATCCGGTCATGATATTCTGTATCTTCTGCAGGATATGAGAGAATTCGAACTGTATGGTACGGTAAGAGCTGTCATCAGTGTCTGCGATTCAGTCAATTATATTACAGAGCCGGAAGAACTTCAGGAAGTATTCCGCCTAGTCAACAATTATCTGGATCCGAAAGGTGTTTTTATTTTTGATTTTAATACACGTTACAAGTATGAAGAGATTCTTGGGGATCGCACAATTGCGGAGAACCGGGAGGAATGCAGTTTTATCTGGGACAACTATTATTACGAAGATGAGAAGATCAATGAATATGATCTGAGTCTTTTTATTGAGACAGATAAGGACAGTGGGCTTTATCGCAAATATGAGGAGACGCATTATCAGAGAGCGTATACGCTGGAGGAGATGAAGGAACTGATCCGGAAGTCGGGGCTGGAATTTGTGACAGCATACGATGCATTTTCAAAGAATGCGCCGATGGACACAAGCGAGCGCATTTATGTGATCGCAAGAGAACAGGGAAAATAGAACAGGAGAGAATTGTTATATGAAAGATTATATTGTAAGAGCAACTGCGGGAGACGGACAGATCCGTGCATTTGCCGCAACAACCGGAAATCTGGTGGAAGAGGCAAGAAAGAGACATGACACAAGTCCGGTAGCAACAGCGGCACTTGGAAGACTTTTGACAGCAGGAGCAATGATGGGAGGCATGATGAAGAATGAGACAGATGTGCTGACGCTTCAGATCAAAGGTGATGGACCACTTGGCGGAATTACGGTGACTGCAGATGCAAAAGGTGACGTGAAAGGATACGTCGATCATCCGGAAGCAATGATGCCACCTAAGAATGGCAAGCTGGATGTTGGAGGAGCTGTTGGAATCGGTCTTTTAAATGTTATTAAAGATATGGGACTGAAAGAACCATATGTTGGACAGACTATTCTGCAGACAAGTGAGATCGCAGAAGATCTGACGTATTATTTTGCAACCAGCGAACAGGTTCCGTCTTCTGTGGGCCTTGGAGTATTGATGAACAAGGACAACACTGTACACTGTGCAGGTGGATTTATTGTGCAGGTAATGCCGTTTATATCGGATGAAGTGCTGGATAAACTGGAAGAGAATATCAAGAAGATCTCTTCTGTTACCAGTATGCTGGACAACGGACATACACCGGAGCAGATGCTGGAGCAGGTACTGGATGGCCTGAATGTGGAATTTACAGATACAATGGACACACAGTTTAAATGTAATTGTTCGCATGAGAGAATCGAGAAAGCCATCATCAGCATCGGAAAGAAAGATATCCAGGAAATGATCGATGACGGAAAAGAAGTAGAAGTAAAATGCCATTTCTGCAATACGGCGTATACATTTAGTGTAGAAGAGCTGAAACAGATTTTAAAACAGGCAAAAAGATAAAGAGGTCATTAACAGTTAAAGATA
>NZ_JAQDGZ010000051.1:0-1891 GCF_027663865.1 Coprococcus sp. AF99-45 | reverse complement strand
GGCGAAGATGACCCGCATTTGAAAGTGCTGCAAGCTGCCCATATCAGTGATGATGAATATTTCAGCCACATGGTTCTGGATGACCTCAACCTGATTATCCGGGATATTCGGGAATCCCGCAAAAAGGACAGTGAAAGTGCGCACCAGACCAGCGTTGCCGATGAACTGAAAGAAAATCTGGAAGCCGTCGAAAATTTCAAGGGCAGCCGTTTGGAAAAACTGGCAATGCTTTACTGCAAGCAACTCGGTATCAACTACAAAAATTTATCGGAAGAAGAATTTCGCTGGCTGATTCGGATTCTCCAAAAATCAAAGAACATGGGAACGCCTATCAGCCAGAGGAAAAAATGGTAAAGAACAACCGCTGGTGCATGGTTTGTTGGCTTCATTCCATGTAGCAGCGGTTCGTGCTGTGATTATTCAGTTAGAATTTCTGAAAGACAAGCTGGAAGTTATAGTGCAATCTTTTTCCATTTTCTAATCTTGGTTCTAAAGGTTCCGAACGGAGCAACTGTATTAACATGTATGAATTTGTATACTTCCCAGACGGCTGTTTTAGTTGCTTCGTCAGCCCATTTTCTCATATGTGGTTTAAATAATTCTTCCTCACTCAGAGAATCAATCATTGCATAAATAGAGTTGATATTCTCATTCAATCTGTCTTTCAATTCTTGCAGTGACAGCTGGGCATATGTATCTGTGAACCATTGATATAATTCGCCAAGCTGATTCCACTTAAAATTATCCGAAGGAGTTTTGACAGGAATACCCTTTCTTTCGTCTGATTCCCATTTAATAACAAGAGTTGTCCAGCCGACCTGATAAGCAAGATTTTCAGCTGGAGTTCGATCGATCTCATCAACTCTCTTATCTTTTAAATGCTCAGGAATATCATTAAATTCTGAAATATACTTTGCAAAGCTTTTATTTATCTCGTTTTTAAGCTCGTCTTTATTCTCATATGTTCTCAATAGTCTATCCCCCTCAGCTTCCGATTTTCCGGTTTCAAAAACAGGAATTTTCAAATTAGTCTTTGCAAATAACCTTTGAACCTTCACCATCAATTACAATTCCCTGACGGTTGTTAATTGGGCATAGATTCAAATCCGAAAACTCAGTCATTATTTTCTCGGTAACTTTCTTAAATGGTGCTGTAAGATAATGCGGAAGAACATAGAAATCAATCAAATCAAGCCCTGCATCATCTTCTTGTGAGTAGTCCTCTGGCTTTTCATCCATTTGCTCGATATATTGGATGCTTGGAGCGCATATAATTGCGCCTGCCGACTCGCCAATCATCAATTTTCCATTTGCCAATTCCTTTTTCAGCAGCCCATCAGCTCCCGTCTTACGGAGCTGGTCCATAAGAAAAAAAGAATTTCCGCCGGTAAAATATATCACATCTGCATTTTCAAAAACAGACTGTATCGTTGAATAAGCCTCCGTTGAAATATCAATTTCAGTTACGATTGCTCCCAACTTTTTGAATAATTTTCGAGCCGAGCCGACATAACCGATGTAGCCTTCACGCAGCGAAGCTGTTGGAATAAATGCGACTTTCTTATTTTCAATTTCTTCCTTTATCAGACTTCCTACACTTGAAAAGTGCGAACATAAAAATAGTTTCATCAATATTCTCCTTTATAGATTTCGATTTATCATAATTATTCTACCATATCGTTATGAATAAATCATCTCATGCAAAACAATTTCTTCTGCCCGGTTGCGAATGTTATTGCAACGCTGCACCCATTCCATTTGACAGGTACGCTTTAATTCCTCAGTCACACCCTCGGCAGCTTTCATCTGCTCCATGATGGTATCGAACCGCTTCTGTGCCTGTTCGTTCAGGTCTGCAAGATATGTCCACAATTCTCCGGTCAGTATCAAT
>NZ_JAQDGZ010000050.1:0-2144 GCF_027663865.1 Coprococcus sp. AF99-45 | reverse complement strand
ATCGGTTGTAACTTTTTTATGAACTCTATTGACAAGAAAACTTGGCATGTGTATAATTAAAATATGCAAAGAAAACTTGGCATGGAGGTGTTTTTATGAAAAAGGACGAAATCTTAAATGCAAGCAGAAAAGAACATCGCAATAAGGACTTGGCTGAAATGGAAGTGGTATATCAAGCCGGAAGTCACGCAAGTAGAGTTGGTGCTTTAGTGTGTTGTTTGCTTTCGCTGTTATCTTCTGTGCTTGCTCATACTATGATTTACAGTCCGTGGGTTATATACTTCAGCATTATTGCAACACAATGGTTAGTTCGTTTTATCAAAATGAAGCGAAAGAGCGATTTAGTCTTGACTGTTCTGTTTTTTGTGCTTTCCATTTTGGCATTTGTTGGATTTGTTAGCCACCTTTTAGAGGTGAGAATATGAAAGAACAATTACAACTGAAAAATCACTTAAAGGAAGTTCGCACAGAAGCAAATCTTTCTCAAGCTCAGCTTGCAGAAATGGTAGGGGTATCAAGAAATACCATTAGTTCTATTGAAACAGGACAGTTTAATCCAACTGCAAAATTGGCTCTAATTCTTTGTATTGCATTGGACAAAAAATTTGAGGAACTATTCTATTTTTAGGAGGTCATTATGGAAAATATTATAATGTTGATTTTGGGAGTGTTCATATCTGTTTTGGGAATTGTAAATATCAAAGGCAATATCAGCACAATTCACTCTTATAACAGGCGAAAAGTAAAGGAAGAAGATATACCAAAGTATGGAAAAACAGTCGGCACAGGAACGCTGATTATAGGAATATCTCTTGTATTAGGTTTTATTGTTTCGTTTTGGAGTGAAATAATTATAGATTATATCATTCTTCCAGCAGTTATTGTCGGATTAGGCTTTATATTGTATGGACAGTTCAAATACAATAAAGGAATTTTTTGAGAATCAGGGAGGTATAAAGATGGAATTGAACACAATATCAGGTCTGGCGATAGCGGGAGTTATCTGCTCCGTTGTCCTCTCGATGGGGGTACCGATTGCTTTGTTCATTGCAGGAAGGGTGAAGCTTAAGGCAAGGATTTCCTCGTTCTTTATCGGAGCAGGAACCTATCTGCTGTTTGCCATGCTGTTGGAGCAGCTGCTGCATGTTCTTGTCATTCAGTTCTGCGGACTGAACGCACAGAGCAGGCCATGGCTTTACTATGTGTACGCGGCTTTGGCTGCAGCGGTTTTTGAAGAGACCGGAAGACTGATTGCCATGAAGTTCTGGATGAAGAAATGGCTGGATTTTCCAAATGCACTGATGTATGGAATCGGGCATGGCGGTGTGGAGGCCATTCTGATCGGAGGACTCTCCGGAATCAGCAATCTTGTGTCCATGCTGATGATCAACAGCGGAGCCATGCAGAATACGCTGGCGGCACTTCCTGCTGAGTCTGCAAACCAGACCGTGTCACAGCTGTCGGCCTTATGGACAACACCGGCACCACTCTTTTTTGTAAGCGGAATCGAAAGAATCAGTGCCATCATTCTGCATATCGGGTTGTCACTGCTGATCTACCGGGCGGTAAAGGCAGGCAAATGCAGGACAGCGGCTTTTACAGCGGTTCTTGCATATGGGATTCATTTTATCGTGGACTTCTTTGCCGTGGCAGGTCCGGCGCTTCTTCCCATCTATGTGATTGAAATTGGTGTCTTTGTGATGGCAGCCGGAACTCTTGTTATGGCGCTGAAGATGGGAAGGATGGAAGAACTGTGAATTCCAGTTTTCTGCTATCATAAAACAGAATATATCTGACAGAACGCACCGTAGAAATACGGTGTTTTTTGTTACCCAATAGGAATACTTTCAGAAAGTGCCAAAGGTTGGAAAAAAGAATTAAATATGATTTCATGGAATGGAGCTGCAGAAAAATATGATATTCGTGACTGGGCACCAGAACATGAAAAAATGGGAAAAGGAATTACTTTATCTCAAGAAGAGGCAGAAGCTCTGTATGAGTTACTGGGTAAAACTCTAAAAAAATAGTTGTAATTAAATAAGCCAAAGACGTTTGATTGGGTGAACAGTTAAATGTCTTTGGCTTACGGTGACATTTTTGGAAATGTGGAATGCAGTAAGCGATAAGGATGCTAATGATTCTGA